>JAYUXQ010000850.1:0-8790 GCA_043752905.1 Nannocystis sp.
TCGCGGTCAGGAGCTTGATGTCGTCGTTCCACACGATCTGCGGGACCCCGATCGCCATCGCCAGCACGGCCGCCGCCGGCAAGGCCAGGAGCGCCGCGCGACGCCTCCCGAGCCCCGCCACGGCCCGCGCGAGCGCGTCCGCGACCACCCGCGGCACCCTGCCGACCCGCGAGCTGCGGGGCATCAGGGCCGGCAGCCAGTAGCGCGTCGCCACCACCGCCGCGAACACACCGACGCTCGCGAACACCGCGATCTCCCGCAGCCCCGGGAAGCTGGTCCACGCCAGCCCGGCGAACCCCGCGATCGTCGTCAGCGCGCCGAGCCACAGGCCCGGCCCGATCCGCCGCGCGCTCGCCTCGGGCCCACCGCTGGGCGGGTCGAGCAGATGATGATTGAACAGGTGCACCGAGTAATCGATGCACACGCCGATCAACGTCGCCCCGAACGCGAGCGTCAGCCCGTGCACCGCACCGAACAGCAGCAGACACGCAGCCAGCGCCGCGACCACCCCTGCCACCAGGGGCACCATCGCCAGCACGATCAACCGCGGCGAGCGAAACATGACCAAAAACAGCAGCAGCAGACCGACCAGCGACACCGTCGAGATCCGCGCAATATCGGCGCGCATGCTGTGCTCCGCCGACAGCGCGAAGCGAGCCACCGCGCTGCGCTCGAGCCGCAATCCCGCATTCTCGGCCTGCACCTCGGCGAACGCCGCCTCGATCGCCGCCTGCAACGGCCCCTGCGCCCCGGCATCGAAGGGCGAGTGCCGGGTGGCCAGCAGCACCAGCGCATACCTGTCCTCGGCGATGAACTGCCCGTCGACCACCGCGAGCCCGCCCGCCCGCGCCGCCTCGAGGCGCCGCAGCTGCGCCGGGTACAGCAGCAGCGGATCGCCCGGCGCGATGCGCTTGACCATCTGTCCGGTCGGCCGACCCAGCTCCTGCTTGAGCGCCTGCGCCGCGCCACTCAACCCCGCGTCCGACAACCTGTCCTTCGGGTCATCCAGTAAAAAGTGCCGCCGGGGATGGTACAGCGCGTGGATCGCCTCGCCGTCGACCTCGCCGGGCCCCGTACGCAGCCACGCGACCTCCGGGTGCTCGCGCAACGCCTCGGCCAACCTCGCCGCGGCCGCCAGCGCCGGCGCCGGGTCCTCGCCGTCCCCGTGGATACTGAGCACGATCGTCCGCGTCAGCTCCGACTGGGCCAGCTGGCGCGAGATGCCCGCCAGCTTCGCGTCGGTCTCGTCCGCCAAGAAATGCGTGATGTCGGTCGTCACCGCCATCCGCAGCCAGCACACCACCGCCAGCAGCACGACGATCACCAGCCCGAGCCCGGCCCGCCACGCCCTCGCACCTGGCCCCGGGGACACGCTCACTGCACCCTGGCGCGGGCCGGCAGCGTGAACAGCGTCGTCAGCTCCTGCGGCGTGAAGCGGCGCTTCGTGTCGACCTCGGTGAATGTCGTCACCGTCTCGTCGCCACCGACCTCGATCACCCGCATCGTCTCGAGCGTGACATCGTGCCCGGTGATCTCGATGCGCTCGATGATCTGCGTCATCGGGGCGACCCGCGGCCTCAGCCCCAACGACCAGCGCACGACCCCGTCGGCGCTCGCCGGCAGCTGCGTCAGCGACAGCGTGTACATGCGCTCGAGCGCGGCCCGGTCCCCGGCGAAGATCTTGACGAAGCTCTCCACAAACAGGCGCAGCGCCGGGTTCTGATCGAGCGACATCGTCTCGCTGCCGCCCGCGTCGGCGTAGCGCAGCGAGCCCTCGTCGATCAGCACCGTCGCCGGGGCCGGCGCCGTGATGTGGCGCGCGAGCCGACCCCGCGGCGCGAAGTACAGCATACCCTCGTTGACCAGCGGCGCTGCCAGCAGCGCCATGCGCTTCTCCTCGCGAAACTTCGCCGACAGCCCCGACATCGCCGCGAAGCGAGCGAGCAGCTCCTGCAACGCCGGGCTGCTCACCGAGGTGACAGCGGCCGGCGCCTGCGCTTGCGCCTGCGCGGGCAGGGCGAGCAGGCATGCGCACAGCAGCAACCACGCGACCGGACGCTCAGGGCTGGATGCGTTGAAGCAGGGCATGGGGGGTCTCCGGGAGCATATGGCCGTCGGCGTCGGTCGTGATGAGGATCGTCTGGCCGCGCGCCGAGCAGCGGTCATGGGTGAGGTTGCGGATCCTGTACGCGATCACCAGCCGCGGCGCCACGCTGACGAACCACGCGCTGACGCGCACGCCGTCGCCGTAGTGCAGCGGGAAGGTGTGCCGGCAGTGACTGTCCACCATCAGCAGGCGGTGGCCCATGATCTCGATGTCGCGAACATCGAGCTTGCGCGCGCGCAGCAGCGCCGTCCGCCCGAGCTCCATATATTTATAATAGTGCCCGTGCCACACGATGCGCAGCACGTCGACGTCGTGAAAGGGTACCTCGAACTCGTGGTGGACCTCGTGCAGGCGCCCGGAGGTGGCCGTCTCGCTCATGGAAAGTCGACCTCCCCGATCGGCAGCTCGCCGGCGCGGTACATCCCCAGCACGCAGGCGATGTCGTGATCCATGCGGCGGTCGGCGTCCACCATCGGCACCTGCGCGCGCACGGCGACGTGCAGCGCACGCGAGCGCGCGTGACAGTTGACGCCCGCTCGCAGGTCGACCGCCTGGCACAGGCACAGCAGCCCGATCACCGCCGCGGTCTCCGTCAGCTCGAGGATCCGCAGACAGTCGCGGGCCGCGATCGTGCCCATGCTCACCTTGTCCTGGTTGTGGCATTCGGTCGAGCGAGAGAAGACGCTGGCCGGCATCGTCAGCTTCAAAGCCTCGGCCGCGAGCGCCGAGCTCGAGATCTGCATCGCCTTGAACCCGTGATGCGCCGCCCGGTCGGGACCTGTCCGTCCGACCAGGTTGGCCGGCAAGCCATGGCTCATGTCCGGGTTGCAGATCTGGGCGATCTGGCGATCCACCAGATCGGCGAGGTTGGCGACCGCCGTCTTGAGCGCGTCGAGCGCGAAGCATGCGTGCCCGCCGTAGAAATTTCCGCCGTGCAGCACCTCGCCGGTGTCGGGGTCGATCAGCGGGTTGTCGTTGGCCCCGTTGGCCTCCGTCTCCAGGTGCGTCCCGATCCATGGCAGCGCATCGAGCAACACCCCGATCACGTGCGGGGCGCAGCGCACCGAGTACCGGTCCTGGATCCGCGGCAAGACCCGCTGTGGTTGCGTCTCACGCGGCCCGTCCTCCGCGATGTCCTCGCGGATCCACCGCGCACACGCGCGCTGGCCCGGGTGCGGCTTGGCGGCGAACAGGCGGTCGTCGAAGTGACCCGGGTTGCCGCCGAGCACGTCCGACGTCATCGCCGTCAACGCCGCGCACAGGCGGCCGAGCCGCTGCGCCCGCGCGTACGCCAGCACCCCGAGCCCGACCATCACGCTGGTGCCGTTCATCAGCGCCAGGCTCTCCTTCGGGGCGAGCACCAGCGGCAAGATGCCCGCGCCGCGCAGCGCCGCCGCGGCCGGCACCTGATCCCCGCCGACCCAGCACTCGCGCTCCCCCACCAATGTCGCGACCACGTACGACAGTGGCGTCAGGTCCCCGCTCGCGCCGACCGACCCCTCCGCGGGGATGCACGGCAAGATGCGCCGCTCGAGCAGCGAACACAGGCGCTCGAGCACGACCGGACGCACGCCCGACCAGCAGCCCGCGAGCGCGGCCAGCCGCACCACCACGATCGCCGCGGTCTCGACCTCGTCGAAGATGCGCCCGGTCCCGCAGCCATGAAAGCGCATCAGGTTGACCGGCATCTGCGCCACGTACTCGGCGGGCACCGCCGTCACGCACGAGTCACCGAAGCCCGTGTTGACCCCGTACACCACCTCACCCGCCGCGAGTCGACGCGCCAGGTGGTCGGCGCCGGACGCCAACCTCGCGCGATACCCCGGATCCGCGTCGAGCACCGGCACCGCCCTGCCCTCCGCCACCGCGACGAGCTGACGGATCGTCAGCGGCACCGCGCCGATCGTCACCCGCTCAATCATGCCGACCCCGCTGACCCTGACGTACCACTTCGTGGCGCCTGCCAAAAATCATAAAAGTTGAACCAGTTGTCCGGCGCGAGGCGGCAGTGGTGCTCGAGGCGATCGGCGTAGTGCTGGACATGCTTTGCGAGGGCCGCTTCACGGGCGCCCCGGGGCAGTTCTAGTTGCTCGCTCAGCGGCTCGCAATACAGATCGTAGCGATTTGGCGCCCGATACAGACCAAAGGTCAGATACACCGGGCACTTGAGCAGCGCGGCGAGCGTGTAGGGCCCGGTTGGGAAGCGCGCCGGGGCGCCCAGGAAATTCGCGACCGCCGTCTTCTCGTTGACCCCGACGCGGTCGCCGAGGATCGCCACCAGCTCGCCGCGCTCGACCGCCGCCTGGACCGCGAAGATGTAGCTGGTGTCCCTCGGGTCGATCTCGATGACCCGCCCGCGAAAGTCCGCCCCGACCGTCGCCAGGAACGTATTGATCATCCGCGCGTTGTGAAAATACGCCAGGATGTTGATCGGGAACTCGGCGTGCTTGCCGAACGCCCGCATCGCCTCGAACGACCCCAGGTGCGCGCCCAGCAGGATCGCCCCGCGACCACTGGCCTTGAGCGCCCGCAGGTGCTCGACGCCCGTCTGGCTGAGCTCGAAGCGCCAGGTCTCCCCGCGGACCAGGAACACCCGATCGAGCGCGCACACCGCAAACTTATAGATATTCCGGTACGCGCCCCAGAACCCCCCCGGCGCGCCGATCCGCCGGAGATAGTCCTGCACGCCGCGCCGGGCCGCGCCGGCGAAGATCGTGTAATAAAACACGATCACCCGCAGCAGCACCCCGGCCCCGCGGCGCCCGAACACCCGGCAGACCAGCAGCAGCATTTTAATGCCGAACACCGTGCCCTTCTCGGGCCGCTGCATCCACGCCCGGTCGTCGCCGGCTGCCTGCCTCTGCACCAAAGTCATGGCCTTCACGCCGCCGGCAATCGCCGCTGCCCGCGGCCCAGCACCCGCACCAGCGGCCGCCACAGGATCGCCGTCATCGCCAGCCGGGTGTGCATCCACGCGATGCGGAGGTTGTCGCCCAGCATGTGAAAGTGTGACACCCCGCCCTCCTCGCGCCCAAGATACCGGACGGCGGTCGGCAGGTTGATGATCGGCACCCCCATCCAGCTCATGCGCACCGCGATCTCGATGTCGAAGTCCATGCGGTCGCCGGTGCGTGGGGCCGCGACAGCGGCCGCCAGCGGATAGACCCGAAACCCGCACATCGGATCCGTGATCACCCCGCGGCCGACCTCCACGCGCGTCCAAAACAGCGTGATCTGACGACCTATCAACCGACCCTTCGGGGCCGTGTGATCGTAGCGCGGCGCCCCGAGCACGAGCGCCTCCGGTCGCGCGCGCGAGGCCTCCAGAAACCGCGGAATGTCCTCGAGCATGTGTTGCCCGTCGGCGTCCACCTGCAACGCGTGGGTGTAGCCGAGCGCGTGGGCGAAGGCGAAGCCGGTCTTGACCGCCGCCCCCTTGCCGCCGTTTTGCGCGCGCCGGGTCACCTGCGCCAGCCCGTCGCGCCCGAGCGCCTCGACCGCCTCCCGCCCCTCCGGTCCGCTACCGTCGTCGACCACGACCACATCGGGCGCGTACGCCCGCACGCGCTCGACCACCGCCCGCACCGTGCGGGGATTATCGTACGTCGGGATCAGCGCGCAGACCCTGACCTCAGGCACAGGAACCTCCGGACATGTCCGCAGGGACAGCCGTGAACTCACCGGCGAAGTCGAGCACGCCCGCGCTGCACTGCTCACCCGCGCGGGCGATCGTGAAGCTGACCTGGCGCCTCGCCCCATCGACGCCGAGGTGCAGCTCGAGCTCGTCGCCCGGGGCGATCGGCTTTCTGAACTTGAGCCGCAGGATCTGGCGCGGCTCCCCCAGCTCCGGGTGGATCGCCCGCACCCGCCCGAGCACCAGCGCGACCAGCTGCGCCACGCCGGGCAGCACCGGGTAACCGACGAAGTGCCCGCGAAAGAACGACAGGTCGCTCGGCACCTGGACCGCGAAGCGGTGGCGGTCGCCCGTGCGCGTGTGCTCGCGGATCACGAAGTCCGTGCGCGGCGGGCTGTCCTTGCCTGCGGGCCCGAACAGCGCCAGCAGGCTCGCGCGCGTCAGCTTCCCGCTGGCCTCACGGGGCAGCCGCGCCACCACCTTGATCCTTCGCGGCACCACCACCGGGTCGAACCACTGGAGCAGCCCGTGGCGCACGCGCGCGACCACCTCGGCCGGGTCCTGCGCGGGATCTCGGGGCACCACCGCGGCGACGATCTCCTGCCCGCGCGGGCCCTCGATCGCCGTGGCGACCACGGCTGCGTCGGCGAGGCCCGGCTGGGCCAGCAGGCGCTGTTCGACCTCCGCGAGGGCGACCCGCTTGCCGCCGATCTTGAGTACCCCGTCGCGGCGCCCGAGCAGGCGAAACCTGCCCTCCTCGGCGCGTTCGATCTGATCGGCGCACACGAACGGCACCGCCGTCTCGGGCGGCAAGAACGGCGAGCGCAGCAGCAGCCGCCCGGCGGCGTCGGCCTCGACCTCGACGCCCGGCAGCGGCTGCCACGCCGGCGACTCGCCGGTGTCGCCGGGCACATGACGTCGCCACGCGATCCCGCCGGTCTCCGACGCCCCGTAAATTTCGGTGACCGACAGCCCGAGGCGATCGACGAGCGCCATCGCGGTCTCGGCCGGCAGCGCCGCGCCCGACGAGAACACGTCGACGAACGCCGGCAGCTCGCCCGGATCGAGCACCGTCAAGCTACGCAGATGGATCGGCACGCTGACCAGCAGGTCGGCCCCGTGGCGACGCGCCGTCGCGGCCACCGTCGCGGCGTGCAGCGGCGTGTCGCGCACGAAGCTCGCCCCCGCGGCCAGCGGCACGAGCACGCTAAACAGCAGCCCGTACAGGTGATGCGGCGGCACCGTCGCCACGACCCTGCGCTCGCCGGTGACGCCGAAGCAGCGCGCCAGCGTCGCCGCCTCGCCGAGCAATTGCGCCGCCGTCTTCGGGCACGCCTGGTGCGCCCCCGTGCTGCCCGACGTGTACACCGTCGCGATCACGCGGTCCCCCGCGATCTCACGCAAGCACTCGGGACCTGTCCCCGGGGACAGCTCCTCACCGCTCGCCAGCCACGGCCGCAGATCGAACTCGTCGGCGGTGTCGGTGTCGTGCAGCAGCAACGCCACGCCCGGGCGGCGCCGCAGCTCGCGCACCGTCTCGGGCGCAGCGTTGGGCGGCAGGGCCACCGCGTGCCCGCGCTCCCAGGCCGCCAGGGCCGCCACCGCGACGTGGTAGCGATCGCCGCAGACCACCAACACCTCGCTGCCCGGCGTCGCCGGCGGCAGGTGTCGCGCGACCGAAAGCACATCACGCAACAGATCGGCCCCGCTGCGCGCCCCGTCGCCGCCG
The DNA here is from genome assembly GCA_043752905.1 of Nannocystis sp. Taxonomy (GTDB): domain Bacteria; phylum Myxococcota_A; class Polyangia; order Nannocystales; family Nannocystaceae; genus Nannocystis. Next base: position 7,471 of record JAYUXQ010000850.1, read on the forward strand.
ACCGCGACCACCTGCCCCGCCGCATGCGCGACCGGGCGGAGCAGCACGGGCGCCACGGGTTCGGGCGGGGAGACCACGGAGAGTGCGAGCGAGACAGGCACGGGGGGCTCAGAAAAACGGCGAGGAAGTAGACGGCGAGAGTGCGGCAGGCTTCATGCGCGACGGAGCAGGCGGGCGAGCAGGCGGTCGGGCAAGGAGTCACCGAAGCGCTGGAACACGCGCTTGCGGACGAGGAACTCGATCGTGAAGCCCAGCCCGACCAGGATATACGCCAAAACTCCGGTGTATAGCGCCCACCACGAGACCGGCGCGAACACGGCCAGGGCCGCCCCGGCGACCGCGTTGGCGGCGAAGAACCAGCACCAGGCGACCGTCACCCGGCGGCAGTAGGCCGGCCCACCCTCCGGAAAGTCGGGGTCCTGGAGCCGTGCGTACCGCTCCACCAGGGACACCGGTCCGCGCAGCGACGCCGCGAAGCTGGCGAGCAGCGTGAGGTTCACGAGCACGGGCAGGACCAGATAAAATCGCGGCTCCGCGAGCGCCGCGCCGAGCCCGACCAGGCCCGCGATCGCCAGCGGCAGCCGGACCACCACGCGCCGGTGCTCGGGCGGCGCCTGGGCCAGCCGCAGCACCAGGTTGGGCACCAGCAGGGCCAGCAGCACCAGCCCCAGCGTCCGCGGACCCAGGTGGGTGATCCCGAGGTAGATCGCCGCCGGGTATGCGACCACCAGGATGACGCGGAGAACCGCGATGAGCGCGCGCATAGGAATTCAGGTGCGACCGAGCGGGCTCAGGCGGCCTGCTGCTCGTGGATGAACGTCGCCAGGTTCTGGACCGACGCGAAGATGTGCCGGTTCTGCGCGTCGTCGGCCTTGGTCTTCACGCCGTAGCGCTTGTTGATCGCCATCGCCAGCTCGAGCACGTCGATCGAGTCGAGGCCGAGGCCCTCGACCAGCAGCGGCGCCTGCTCGTCGATGTCCTCGGGGCTCATGTCTTGCAGCATGAGCGCCTCGATGATGAGCTCCTTGATCTCGCGGACCAGCGCGGCGGGGGGGGAGGCGGTCGACATGTCGCGGCATCCTAAGCGCTGCCCGCCGCCCCCACAAGTCATCCGCGCGAGCGCATTCGCGTGCGCCACCTTTCCGGCTTTCATCGGCGCGGCGCCCGGTCTACCCTCGCGGCCCTCGAGACCTTTCATGACTGAAGCAAACACCCCCCGCGTCGCCGTGGTCACCGGCGGCGGCAATGGCATCGGCCGCGCCACCTCCCTCCTTTTCGCCCAGCACGGCTACGCCGTCGCGATCTGGGACATGTCCGAAC
>JAYUXQ010000851.1:0-3576 GCA_043752905.1 Nannocystis sp.
AAGCACAGGCAGGGAATGTCCAGGCCCCACGACGAGGGCCGGCCCGGAGTGATCCCTCCCGGTGGTGTATGTGTCAGCGTTCGGCACGCTGGGCGAAGATCCTGGACCACGCCGCGGTGCCGCGCTCGCTCATGATCACGCCCCACTCGGGCCCTGGCGGGACAACCGGATCGTCCCGCCCGGACCGATCGCCCCGACCCCGACACCGCGCAACGCGAGGACCCGCGTCGCGTTGGCTAGCGAGCGCCGCGTCCCGCGATCGGGAGGGCGCTCGCGGGTGACGGCCTGACCCGCGGGGCCGTCCTCGGAGCAGGCAGCGAGGGCGAGGGCAGGGGCTAGCAGCGTGGATCGCATGGAGGTGGAGCAGGTGCGCGCGTAAGTCATGATGAGGCGTTGGGTGTGACGCATCTCTTCGACCGACGCAAAGCCGTCGGCCGAAAAAATCGTGACACAGGGCGGCGTCGCGGGGGTCAAACCCCGGCCAAATGCACACGCCCCGGACTCCTCAACAGACGGAGGACAGGCGGGCGAGCACCTCGTGTGCGAGGGGCTGGGGCCAGCAAAGGCGCAGGCGGTCGGTGCCAGAGAGCGGGAGGAATTCGCAGCGTGGGTCGAGGTCGGTCCAGCCGAACGCGGTCAGCATGGCGCGGTCGAGTCCGTCGTGAAGATGGCGGAGCTGGTCGATGTTCGCGGCGTGCTCGGCGGGGTCGTGAAAGCGGTGATAAATTTTTGTAAGGCCCTGGTCGTGGGTCCGCATCAGCGCGGCGCGGTGGTCATCATAAGCCTGGCCGGCGAGCGCGAGCGCAGGGTGGTGGGGTGGGAAGGGGAACGTCTCAAAGCAGGTGGTGGGGTTGTAGCGGAGGTCAGTGCGCAGGCTCGAGCCGTGGCGGGCGGCCCACAGGGCGTGCGTGCGAGATTGAAGGATGGCGAGGGCGTCGGGGGTGGAGAAGGCGAAGACGTTGAGGGCGTTGGTGAAGACGACGCGCGGGGCGACGAAGCCGAACACGAGGTGGGTTGCGACCACGGGTCCGACGAGTACGCGCGAGAGGCCGGCGATCGCCCGGTAGAGGCCCGGGCAGGCCTCGTTGTAGATCCACCAGCGCTCGCGGCGGCCGCTGCGACGGTCGTGCATGCGGCGCGGATGGACATGGCGGCGCAGGTGCTCGAGACAGTGAGGGGCGTGCGCGGCGGCCTCGTCGAGGGTGAGGCCGCCGAGGTTGATGATGTCGCCGGTGGCGGCGAGGCGCGGGCTGTGGGTGAGGCCGCTGGCGTTGAGCACGGGCCAGATGTACGGGGCCTCGTCCGGGGCGGCTTGTAACAGTGCGTCGCGGGCGGAGGCGGAGAGCAGGAAGCCGACGCCGCCGAAGTCGACGCCCTTGAAGCTGCGGGCGGCGCGGGCCGGGAGGCGCGGGGGAGGGCCGGCGCCGGGGGTGCGCAGGTCGCTGCCGATCGCGGGGAGCGGTTGGCCGTCGAGGTGGTGTGGGCCGGGGACGGGGCCGCGATGGACGCAGACGATCGCCACGCGCACGCTGGCGTCGCCGGGCCAGGCGAGGTCGCGGGTGGCCTCGTGAATTACACCGCCGCGGGCGACGACGTGATCGAGGCCGGCCTTGCGGGTCTCGGCCTCGGAGATCGAATTGGTGGTGATGAAGCCGAGGCCGCCGCCGTCGCGCAGGAGGTCGAAGGCGCGGCGCAGGAAATGAGCGGCGAGGTCGCTGTTGCCGTGCGCGTCCGGGTGGAGGTGCTTGAGCCACCTGCGATAGTCCTCGCCGAATACGCGACCAATGCGGTTACCCCAAAAATAGGGTGGGTTGCCGAGCATGGCGTCGAAGCCGGGGCGCGGGCGCGTGAAGACCTCGGGAAAGGCGAGCAGCCAGTGCAGCGGGACGATGTCGATCGGGACGCGTGGTGGATCGCGCCGAGGCTCGCCGGCGACGTGCGCGGTGGGATCGGCGGTGCGGGCGAGGCCGACGAGGCTGTCGCCGTGGCGTAGCGTGGACTCGAAGGTCGAAAGTGGCAGGGTCGGGTCGGCGACGTGTAGCCACAACGACAGGCGCGCGAGCTCGACGGCGAGTGGGTCGCGGTCGACGCCGTACAGGCATTGTCGGGCGACCATGCTGCGGGCGTGGGCGGTGAGATCGGGGATATCGGGGGGGCCGTGGTGGGCCCACGCGCGCAGCAGGGAGGCGGTGAGCTGCTCGCAGGCGACGCGCAGGAACACGCCGCAGCCGAGCGCAGGATCGCAGATCCGCAGGTCGAGCAATTGCGCGGGGGTCGGGTCGTCGCCGAGGGCGGCGAGGATCGGGCGCAGGGTCGCGGCGACGAGCGGAGCGGCCATTGCGTCGGGGGTGTAGTGAGAGCCGGAGCGGCGGCGATGATCGCTGGATTGAACGTGGAGAAGGCCAGCGGGATCACGGTCGAGGCGCAGGGCCAGCAGCGACTCGTGGGCGGCGCCGAGCGAAGGTATGGCGGCGACCGCAGTGAGGGCGCGCGCGAGGGCGTGGTCGTCGATCCGCAGCGTGCCGAGGAGCGGGTGGCGCCGCGGATCGAAGAGAGGGGTCGGGAGGGTGACGCGCGCGCAGGCGGCCGACAAGGCCGGCCAGGTCGGCGTCGACGCGAACAGGGGGTCGTCGGCGAGGCGCAGGAACACGGCGCGGAGCAGCAGGGCGACGAGGTCGCGGTGGAGCGCGGTCGGATCGATCTCGATGCGGTCGATACCGTCGATGCCGTCGATACCGTCGATACGGTCGATGCGGTCGATGCCGTCGATGCCGTCGAGCAGCGCGCGCAGGGCCGCGGCAGCGTCGCCGCGAGTACGCGAGGCGCGGGGTCTGGTCGCGTCGGGCATGCTCGACGCGACGTTAGCACTCGCCGCGCGGGGCCGTCAGTCCTTCATCCACACGCGCAGGCGCTTGCGGCCCCAGTCGCCGTGGCCCTCGGCCCGGAAGCGCCCGGGGATCGCGGTGTGGCAGGCGGGGCAGGTGCCCCCGGGGGTCACGCAATAGTCGAGGATCTGATACCAGTCGCGGCGGATGACCGGAGTCTGACACTTCGGGCAGTGGGTGGTCGCGCCGGCGGGGTCGTGGACGTTGCCGGTGTAGACGTTTTGCAGGCCGTTGCCGCGGGCGATCGCGCGGGCGCGGGTCAGTGTGGCCGGCGGGGTGGCGGGGACGTCCTGCATCTTGAAGTCGGGGTGGAAGCCCGAGAAGTGCAGGGGGACCTCGGGGCCGAGCCTTTCAAAGACCCACTGCGAGAGCTTGTCGAGCTCCGCGTCGCTGTCATTGTGGCCGGGGATCAGGAGGGTCGTGATCTCGAGCCAGGTTTTGGTTTCCTTATAGACATACTCGAGGGTCTCGAGGACGGGGGCGAGCTCGGCGAACGCGACCGTCCTGTAAAATTGCTCGGTGAAGGCCTTGAGGTCGATGTTGGCGGCGTCCATCTTGGCGTAGAACTCGCGGCGCGGGGCGGCGCTCATGTACCCGGCGGTGACGGCGACGCTGTGGATCCCACGCTCGCGGCAGGCGTCGGCGATGTCCATCGCGTACTCGGCGAAGATGACGGGGTCGTTGTAGGTGA
>JAYUXQ010000852.1:0-21715 GCA_043752905.1 Nannocystis sp.
GACCTCCCCGTCGGGCAAGGTCGACAGGGCCTGCCGCGTGATCTCGCGGGTGTGCTCGCGTAGCCATTCGACCGCGCGCGGCGAGAAGGCGGCGTTGACCAGCCTGCGTCATCGGACCACGAGGACCGCAAAAACCGCAGAGGTCGGCTACTCGGCGGCGCTGACCATCTCGGAGCCCGCATGCGCCAAACGTGCGCGCATGTCCTCGACCGCGCGCAGGATCGCCTCTGGCGTGCATGGGATCGCCAGACGAGGCTCGAGGCCTGCCGCGCCGAAGCCGGCGACGGCGTGGCGCAGGGCCGCGACCACCGAGATCGCCAGCATGAAGGGCGGCTCGCCGACGGCCTTGCTGCCATGAATGACGTTGTCCTGCGCGGCCTCGGTCAACAGCGTGACGCGAAAGTCCTCCGGCGCGTCGCCAACGGCGGGGATCTTGTATGTCGAGGGGCCGTGGGTCAGCAGGTGGCCGCGGCGGTCCCAGACCAGCTCCTCGCAGGTCAACCAGCCCAGGCCCTGGATGTACCCGCCCTCGACCTGCCCGCGGTCGATGCTCGGCAGCAGCGAGCGACCGACGTCGTGCAGGATGTCGACGCGCAGCACTCGATGCTCACCGGTGAGCCCGGAGACCTCGACCTCGGTCAAGGCGGCGCCGTAGGCGAAGTAATGGAACGGCTTGCCGCGCCCGAGCTCGCGGTCGTACGTGATGCCCGGGGTCGCGTAGTACCCCGCAGCCGACAGCGAGATCCTTCGCGCCCACGCGGCGCGCGTCAGCTCGGCGAAGCTCATGCTGCGGCCGCCGGGCACGAACACCTGGCCGTCGGCGAAGCTGACCTGCTGCGGGTCCGTGAGGCCGAGCAGCTCGGCCGCCACCGGGCGCAGGCGCTCGCGCAGCTCGACGCAGGCGGCCTGGACCGCGGCGCCGTTGAGGTCCGAGCCGCTCGAGGCCGCGGTCGCCGAGGTGTTCGGGACCTTGTCGGTCGCGGTCGGCATCACGCGAATTTGTGACTCGCGCACGCCGAGCTCGTGGGCGCAGACGGCCAGCATTTTACTGTGCAGGCCCTGGCCCATCTCGGTGCCGCCGTGGTTGAGCTGCACGCTGCCGTCGGTGTACACGAGCACGAGCGCGCCGGCCTGGTTGAGCATCGAGTTGGTGAACGAGATGCCGAATTTGACCGGCATGAAGCCGAGCCCGCGCTTGACGTGCGGCGAGCGGGCGTTGAACGCGTCGATCTCGGCGCGACGAGCCGCGTAGTCGGCCTGCTGCAGCAATTCTCGGTGGATCCGCGGCAGGCGGCAGTCCTCGACGTCCTGATAGTAGGGGGTCAGGCAGCGCGCGTGCAGCTGGGTGACCAGCGGCTCCTCGGGCTGTCCTTCGGGCAAGGTCGTCTCGGCGCCGTCGAGCGCCTCGGTGCCGTAGTAATTGCGACGACGCAGCTCGGCGGGGTCGAGGCCGAGGCGCTCGGCCGCGCGGGACATCGCGTCCTCGACGATGAGCATCCCTTGCGGCCCGCCGAACCCGCGAAAGGCGGTATTCGAGGCGGTGTTGGTGCGCACGGCCCGGCCCTCGAAGCGCAGGTTGGGGATGTAATAGGCGTTGGCGATGTGGAACAGCGCGCGGTCGAGGATCGCCGGGGTGAGGTCGACGCTCCAGCCGCCGTCGGCATATGTGAAGACCTCGAGCGCGGTGATGCGGCCGTCGGCGGTGAAGCCTGCACGGTAGCGCGACCAGAACGGGTGGCGCTTTCCGGTCATCTGCATGTCGAGGTCGCGGCTGAGCCAGACCTTGACCGGCCGGGCGAGTGCCTGCGCGGCGAGTGCAGCGAGCGCGGCGAAGTGGGTCGCCTGCGACTCCTTGCCGCCGAAGGCCCCGCCCATGCGCGGGACCTGGACGACGATCCGGCTGCGATCGCAGCCGAGGATCTCCGCGGTGGCGATCTGGACCTCGGTCGGGTGCTGCGTGGACGAGTGGATCTCGACGGCACCGTCCTCGCCGGGGATCGCCAGCGCGGCCTGGGTCTCCAGGTAAAAATGGTCCTGGCCGCCGCTGAAGACCTCGCCCTCGATGCGCACCGAGGCGCGGGCCAGCGCGGCGTCGACGTCTCCGCGGCGCATGCGATGCGGCGTGCCGAGGTACGAGTCGGCTGCGATCGCGTCGGCGATCGAGAGGATCGCAGGCGCCTCCTCGACTTCGATCTGCAGGCGCTGCGCGGCGGTGCGACAGATCGCCACGGACTCGCCGACGATCAGCGCGACCATCTGGCCGACCGCGTGAAGCGGGCCGTCCGACAATAACGGCTCGTCGTGGACGATCGGCCCGATGCGGTTGTGACCGGGGATGTCGCTGGCGAGCAGCACCGCGTGTACGCCCGGCATCGCCAGCGCCGACGCGCGGTGCACCGCGGTCAATCTGCCGCAGGCGATCGGCGAGCCGACCGGGAGGCCGACGAGCATGCCCGCGGGGCGCGGCAGGTCGTCGACATAACGTGCTGCACCCGAGACGTGGCCGTGGGCGCTCTCGTGGCGGGACGCGCGATGGAGGGGGCTGTTGGCCGGTGCGTCGCTCATGGCAAGACCTCCAGGTGCACGGTCGCGGATGGCCGTTGGGGCAGGTTGGGGATCGGGGTCCGCCGGGTCTCGAGCACGAAGCCGCGGATCAGATTGGCCGCGACGGTGCCGCGGTACCACGCCGAGCCGCGCAGGTCGTCGATCGGCTGGAAGTCCCGCGCGAGCGCTGGCAGGGCTGACTCGACCTGGCTCATCGACCATGTCCTTCCGACCAGGGCCGCCTCGAGGTTGCGCGCGCGCGCCGGGGTCGCCGCCATGCCTCCGTAGGCCAGGCGAGCGACGGTCACGCGGCCGGCGGCGTCGAGCTCGACGTAGCAGCCGGCGGCGACGGTGCTGATGTCGAGCTCGCGCCGCTTCGACACTTTATAGGAGGCAGCGAGCGCGCCGGCGGGCAGGTCGGGCACGGTGATGGCCGCGAGGATCTCGCCCGGACGCAGCGCGGTCTGGCGGTAAGCGAGGAAGAACTCGTCGAGCGCCACTTCGCGGGCGCCAGAGGAAGACAGCAGCTCGACGCGGGCGCCGAGCGAGAGCAGCACCGGGGCGAGGTCACCGATCGGCGAGGCGTTGCACAGGTTGCCGCCGACGGTCGCGCGGTTCTTGATCTGGCGCGACGCGAAGTACCGCAGCATGCGCAGCAGCGGCACATGGGTGACCATCTCGACGAGGCACGCGGCCTCGAGGTCGGCCAGCGTGGTGGTCGCGCCGATCCGCCAGCCGCCAGCGCTTCGCGTGATGCCTCGCAGTTCAGGCAGGGCCTCCAGCGAGAGCAGCGCAGGGAGGTCCTGGTAGCGCCTGGTGATCAGCAGCGAGAGGTCGGTGCCGCCGCAGATCAGGCGCGCCTGCGGGTGCGCGGCGAGGTGACTCCAAAGCGCCTCGTAGGTCGCCGGCGTGGCGTAGATGCGTTCACCGTCCTCGTGCAGGAACTCCTGCGTGGTCGACTCCGCGGTGGCGAGGTGCTCGCTGAATGCATCCGGCGGTGAGGTGGCAGCGACGGCGCGTGCGGCGTCCCGGATCGGCCGGTAGCCGGTGCAGCGGCACAGGTTGCCGCACAGCTGGTCGTCGAGCTGCCACGACTCGCGCATGTCACGGCGATAGCAGGCCTCGAACAACGCCATCACGACGCCGGGGGTGCAGTAGCCGCATTGCGAGCCGAGCTCGCGGATCACGGCCTCCTGCGCGGGGTGGTATGTGCCAGCGGCGTCGCGCAGGCCCTCGACGGTGTACACGCGACGACCCTGAACCATCGGCAGCAGCACCAGGCAGGCGTTGACGGCCCGGTAGGTCGCGCCACCAGGGGCGTCGGGGTCGAGCACGGCGACCGTGCATGCGCCGCAGTCACCCTCGGCGCAGCCCTCCTTGCTGCCGGTCAGGCGCAGGTGCTCGCGCAGGTACTCGAGCAGCGTGGTGGTCGGGCGCGCGCGGTCGTCCTCGATGAGCCGGTCGTTGAGATGGAAGCGGAGGGTCTGCTGCATCGGCGCGAGGCGATGCTAACACGCCGGCATGGGCCCGGCGTAGCCCCGCCCTGCCCGGAGGGTGCAGGGCGCGCCGCCGCGGCTCACTGGGGGTCGAACTGGCCGAGCTCGACGTGAACGATCGAGAACGGCAGCTCGGGCGGCTGGTTGGTGTAGAGCACACGGAACACCTCGCTGTCGATCGCGTACAGCTGGCCCTCGGCGACCGTCAGGCTGGTGAGGCCGGTCGGCACCGCGGTCGTCGTGGCGACGAACGCCTGCGTGAAGTCGGGGTCGGCAAAGCTCAGCTGCTGCACGCCGCCGTCGTAGGCGACGAACAGGCGGTCGTCGACGAACTCGGCGCCGTCGGGGCCCGGGAAGCGCGGGTCGCCCGGCATCGCGAAGGCGTCGCCCGAGGTCTGCACGGCGACGAATGCCTGCGGGTTGGCCACCGGGATGCTGTATACGCCGGCCGGGAAGCTCGTGACGACGAGCAGGCGGTTGCCGTCGGGCGAGAGGTCGACGCCGTTGAGGGCGGGCGCGCCGGGCTGGACCGGGTTGAACGTCGGGGAGGTCAGGAACACCGAAAAGCTCTGGCTCTTCGGGTTGACGCGATAGATGTTCGGGTTGGCCGAGTCGGTGACATAGACCTTGCCGGCGTCATCGGTGACGAGGTCGTTGCAAAACGACACTGGCGGCAACGCGATGACGTGGGTGCGCTGCTTGGTCTCGATGTTGAAGCCCCACACCTGCGAGGTCGGGAACGGGTTGGTCTTCACATCGACGGCGCAGACCCACAGGCGGCGGCGGTCTTCATCGACGTGGGCGCCGCCGAAGGACATGTTGGGGTTCGTGTCCGTGTGGAACACGATCTCCTGGCCCAGCGGCGTGATGCGGGTGATCTTTCCGCCGTTGATCGCCGTGGCGAAGAAGGTGTGGGTGATATTGTCGTAGGCGACGCCCTCCGGCAGCGAGGTCTGGCTCTGCAGCGGGTACACCTCCTGCAGCGGCACGTCGCACGACGGCAGCACCACGAGGGTGGCGAGAGCGAGGAGCGAGGGGACCAAAGTAACAGCGGCGGGCTTCTTCATGGGGACTCCTCCGGGGAGTGGCGGCTCCGGGGGTATCGTTGGGGCGCACATACAAACATGCGTGGCTGATCCAGAGCAGATCATCCACTGGCGCGACGTGGTATTGACCGGGCGCGGATCGGAATAGGGCCTAAAAGCGCGCCAGGAGCTTATGCGAGGCGACCTGGCCCAGGAAGAGCCAGGTAGAACTTTCTTCTTACTCAAGCAAGTGGTGTCAGATCAAGATCAATGACCGCGCCTCGCAGATCCGCGAGCGATCACCCGGACCTGCATCGGACCTGCGCCGACACACCTCGGCGATCGCTTGTTCATGGCGGCCTTGCACGCACGAGGCGCCCCCCCATTTCATCGACCCACATCGCGACGGCTGGCCATTGTCGCCCGGTCGGGGCACAGTCTGGGCCATGCGCCGCGCCCGTATGCTGTCCATCCTCGTCGCGTCGGTCCTCGCGGGCCCGGCCCTGGCACGCGCGCAGGAGCCCGCCGCGGCCGATCCGGCCGATTCAGGCCCGACCACCGCCGGTGGCACGAGCTCGCCGAACACATCTCCCGCGGTGAGTACGTCCACTCCATCGAGTGCCCCCGCGGCGTCCGCCGGATCACTCTCGTCGGCGTCACCCACGAGCGCGACGACGGATGTCACGTCCGGGCCCACACCGGCCGCGAGCCCAGCGCCTGCGAATGACGTGGCTCCCGCACCCGCGACCACACCGGGCAACACGCCGCCGGCTGCGCAGCCCGGGCCTGTCGCGCCCGCCAGCGTACCGCGGCCGGAGATCTCCCCGCCGCCGCGTTTGCAGCTCAGCGCCGGCATGGTGTTCGGCCCGCACGCCCTGGGTGAAGCCGACTGTCAGAGCAACGACGGCATCTCGGAGTGTCAGCACCGCGGCAACTTCCTCGGCGCGGGCGCGACCATCGAGCTGCGCGCGCAGCTGTTCAAGTTCCTGTTCCTCCACGCGCGCGGGGTGGTGGTCGGCAACGTGCGCGAGCGGCCGTACGCGGTGCACAGCGGGCTCGCGGGCGCCGGTCTCGGGCTCGGCGTTTACTCGCGCCTCGCGTTCATCCGCGGCGAGTACATGCTGATCCCCGCGTTCGGGCCCGAGACATACGTCCCGCCATTTTACGACAAGCAGGTCGCGCGCGACCACTACGGCCTGCACGCCGGCATGATCAGCGGCGGCATCCACAAGTACGTCACGGCACGCACCGCGCTCGAGCTGTGGGCCGGCTTCATCATCGGGCCCAGCGCCGAACGGACCAGCCTGTCGATGCAGGTCAACGAGAAGCGCGTCCTCAAGACCTTCATGGTCAGCGTCGGCTTCGTGTTCGACCTCGTGCTGGCGAGGGGCTATGTGCCGCCGCCGAGGCAGCCGCGCAAGCGTCGGGTGTGGTAGTCAGCGCGGCAGCGGCTGGTTTTTATAAGCGCAGAACGCCGCGAGGGTGTCGGCTCGCAGCGCGGGGTTCTGCGCGAACTCCCACGCGAGGGTGCTCGTCGGCGTTTTTCCATAGTCGTGTCCCGGGTACAGGCGCGCGTGCTCTGGCAGAGATCCGAGGCGGCGTTGCAGGGTGTCGAGCATGGCGCGGGGGTCGGGTGCGCTGCCGCAGGAGCCGACGAACAGCACGTCGCCGGTGACGATCGCGGCGGGCTCCGGCACGAACCAGCACACGCAGCCGGGCGTGTGTCCCGGCGCGTGGATCGCTCGCACCGCGCTGGCGCCGAGCGGGACCCACTCGTCGTCGGCGACGGGCTTCACTCGAGGTGCGTGAACGAGCGCGGCCTCGACCTCGAGCGGGTGGCAGCGGACGACGGCACCGGTCACTGCAGCGGCCTCGTCGAGCCCGGCGACGTGGTCGTCGTGGGTGTGCGTGAGGAAGATCGTCGTGACGCGCCAGCCGCGGCGCTGCACCTCGCGCAGCAGGCGGTCGACCTCGAAGGCGGGGTCCACGAGGGCCGCCTCGCCGGTGCGCGGGCAGCCGATGACCTCGCAGAAGTTTTGCAGCAGGCCGACCTCGAGCTGCACGACCTCCAGCGGCGACGTCGGCGCGTCCACCCGGGGACCATAGACACACCCGGGCGCGTGATACAAGACTTGCGGACGCGGCGTCGCGGGTCTTACAACCGCGGACTACCGCCGCGGGTTACCACCGCGGGTTACCACCGCGGGTTCAAGCGCGGCTCGACACAGATGGATCTCAGCGCACTCAATCCGGATCAGCGCGCGGCCGTCATGGCGACCGAGGGCCCGCTGCTGGTGCTCGCGGGCGCCGGCTCGGGCAAGACGCGGGTCATCACGCACCGCGTCGTGCACCTGCTCGAGCGCGGCGTGCCGGCGGAGAGCATCGTCGCGCTGAGCTTCACCAACAAGGCCGCCGACGAGATGCGCCAGCGCCTGCACAGGATGGTCGGCAAGCAGGCGGACACGCTGGTGCTCGGCACCTTCCACAGCCTCGGCGCGGCGATGATGCGCGAGCAGCCGGACCCGTTCGGGGTCCCCAAGCGCTTCTCGATCCTCGACCAGAGCGACGTGTACGGGGTGACGCGCACGGTGCTGCGCGAGCTCGGGCACAACGGTGCGGGTGCCGACCGGCGCTTCGACCTCGGGGCGGTGGTGCAGCGCATCTCGCTGTGGAAAAACGAGTTCATCACCCCCGAGGAGGCGCTGGAGCTCGACCACGAGACCGACTACGACGAGGTCGCCGCGGCCTGCTACGCGCCCTACGAGGACCGGCTGCGGTCGCTGGGCTCGGTCGACTTCGACGACCTGATCACCCGCGTGGCGCACGTGCTGGAGGACGACGACGCGGCGCGGGCGTACTGGCAGGCCAAGTTCCAGTATCTGATGGTCGACGAGTTTCAGGACACGAACCGGGCGCAGTTCGAGATGGTGCGCCGGCTGGCGAGCGGGCGCGAGAACCTGTGCGTCGTCGGCGACGACGACCAGGCGATCTACGGCTGGCGCGGCGCCAAGGTGACCTACATCCTCGGCTTCGACATGTACTTCTCGCGCCAGAGCGCGGTACAGACGATCAAGCTCGAGCAGAACTATCGCTCGTACGAGCCGATCCTGCGCTGCGCCAACGAGCTGATCACCAATAATCGCACGCGTCACGACAAGCAGCTGGTCCCGCAGCGTCGCGGCGGCGGCCCGGTGCAGATGGTGGTCGCCGCCGACGGCGATCAGGAGACGCGCTGGATCGGCAAGAAGATCTACCGGCTGATCCACGACGAGGGCGTCAAGCCCGAGGGCATCGCGGTGCTGTACCGGTCGTCGCGGCAGTGCGACCCGGTCGAGGCGCTGTTGCAGGAGCACGGCATCGCGTACCGCGTGCTCGGCGGGCAGGCGTTCTACGACAAGAAGCAGGTCAAGGACGTGCTCGCGTACCTCAAGGCGATCGTGGCGCCGCAGGACGACCTCGCGGTGCGTCGCGCGGTCGACGTGCCGTCGCGCGGGGTCGGCCTGAAGACGATCGAGTACCTCTCGGACTTCGCCCGTCGCCACAACCTCTCGCTGATGGAGGCGATCCATCGCAGCGCCGAGATCCCGGAGATCCCCGGCCGCGCCGGCCCGGCCCTCGCGCAATTCTCCGCGCAGATCAAGCGCGGACAGGCCCACTTCTACGCCAGCGGCTCGGCCCTCGGGGCCCTGCGCAGCGTCGTCGACAACGTCGGGCTCAAAGCCGCGATGCTCAAGGAGAACGGCGGCTCGGAGGCCGCCGCCGCCAAGTGGGACAGCGTCGAGTGGATGTACGAGAGCCTCGGCCGCTTCGAACAGCGCGCCAAGAACAAGGGCGGCCGCCCGCGCTGGAACGACTTCTTCCAGGCGATGAACCAGGACAATAAACAGGACGAGCCGGACGCGGCCGGTCGCGGTCAGGTGACGCTCGCGACGATGCACAGCGCGAAGGGCCTCGAGTGGCCGCACGTGTTCATCATCGGCTGCGAGGAGGGCACGATGCCGCACAAGCGGGTCGCCGCGCCGCGCATCAGCGACGCGATCGCCGGCGACATCGAGGAGGAGCGGCGGCTGTTCTACGTCGGCATCACGCGGGCCCGTGACCAGCTGTACCTGACGCGCGCCGTGACCCGGCTCGAGCGCGGCGCCGAGGTCCCGCGCAAGCCGAGCCGCTTCCTCGAGGAGCTGCCGGAGAAGGACCTCAAGCTCTATGAAATCGCCCGGGAAGAGCGTCTGACGGGCCAGGACGTGCAGTCGATGGCCGAGGCGTTTCTTGCGAAGCTCGGCGTCAATTCTGCAGGGTGAAATTGTGGAGGTCGTGCGATGTTCGGCCGGCCCCATGCGCCGCGCCGTATCGCTCATCCTGCCGAGCTTGGGCCTCGGCAACTCGCTGGGGATCGACCGGTGGCCTATCGCTACAGTGGCGAGGGCTGCAACAACATCGGCTTTGGCGTCGCCGCCAACTTCAGCTTCCAGCTCGGCCTCGTGTTCGGCTTCGGCGTCGGTCGCAAACACGGACCTGCAGCACCGGGCCGGCAGCACCTCGATCGGCCTCGTGCTGCGCTTTTAATCGCAGAAGATCCCCGCGGTCAGTACAGCGGGGTTAAGTCGCAGTCGTCCTGCTGCGCGCGCAGCTCGGCGTAGCAGGCGGCGTCGGGGTCGACCGCGGCGATCGCCGTCGCCAGGTCCCCGCAGGCGACCGCGGTGAGGCACTCGAGCGCGGCGAACGAGGCCTCGCCGCAGGCGTTGTCCTCGAGCGGTCGCTCGTCGCCGATGCACTTGCGCTCGCACTCACGGACGTTCCCGACCGCGTAGCCGTCACCGACGCAGGCGATGCGTGTCTCGCAGAACTGCGCGCACATCGTCTCGACCCCGGCGCGACGCGCCTCGACCGGCTGGTCGCGACACGCGGCGACGAGCAACAGGCCGACCACCCACCTCACGCGGCCCCCGTGGGCGCCGACGGTGCGAAGCGCTGGACCTGCATGCGGGCATCCGCGCCGATCATCTCGAAGGGTTTCATCTGCTCCCAGACATTGTCGCCGTGCAGTGGTTCGCTCGACAGGACCAGGTGACTGATGAAGCCGTGGTCGGCCGCGCGCTCGCACTCGGGGGCGAAGTGCGGGCAGGTGTCGCGTTCGGGGCAGCGGCGCTTGTGGGTGCTAAAGAACAGCTCCTTGCCGCCCTGGTGCGCGAGCATGGCGTGGCCGTTGGTCAGCACGAAGGTCAGATAGGTGCGCGTCGGCGGGCCGCTGTTGTCCTCGCACACGGGCCCCGCGAGCGCGGTGATCTCGGCGACGACCTCGCGCACGGACTCGGCGATGTCCGCGAGCGGAAAGCCCGGACGGTGCAGCTCGCAACGCTGCGCCATCTTGCCGAGGATCAGATAGAAAAGGACCTCGCTGTCGGTGGTGCCGAGGATGAAGCGGCGCAGCACCGGCGGGATCTTGTCGAGCAGCGCCTCGCGGATGTCGGCGAAGCCCTCGATGTTGCCGTTGTGGGCGAACACCCAGTGGCCGTACTGAAACGGGTGCGTGTTGATCGTCGAGAGCTCGCCCTGCGTCGCCTTGCGCAGGTGCGCGAGCACGGTCTCGGAGGTGACGATGCCCGACACATGTTTAAAAAGTTGATCGCCGAACGCCGCCGAGGCGCCCTTGATCACGTGGGGCGCGTGGGCGAGGTAATAGGCGACGCCCCAGCCGTCGGGGTGGCGCTCGCTCTGTCGCATGAACGCGTTGTCGGCGCTGACGAGGCTCCGATGCACCTGGCTCTGCATGACGGAGCGAAATCCGAAGATCCGACACATGGCGTGGCCGCGAGCGTACTGCGAAATGCCGTCTGGCGGCCACCACGACGGCGAGATCGGCGAAAGTTCGTCCGCGAGGGCGGGCCTCGCCAGGTCCCCGGGGCATGGCCTGCCACGCCGCGGTCCGCGCGGAGACGTTGACAAGCACCGCGAAATCTGAAAACTCCCGTGCCGTGGCGCCCGCGTGTGGGTGCCGCGGTAGTCGGTGCAAACAACGTTCGAGGCCCTCGTGAGCAACGCCCAGCACTTCAAGAGCAACCTGCGCGACATCTTCTTCAACCTCTTCGAGGTGCTCGGCATCGACAGGACGATCCTCGGCAAGGGCGAGTACGCGGGCCAGGACGAGGAGACCGTCCGCGCGACGCTCGAGGCCTACGACGAGTTCTGCGCGAAGGAGCTGGCGCCGAGCTGGGTGCCGAGCGACCGCATCCCGCTGACGCTCGACGCCGACGGCAACGTACACCTGCCCGAGCCGCTCAAGCGGTCGCTCAAGGCGCATCACGACAACGAGTGGCACCTGATGGGCCTGCCGGAGCGCATCGGCGGCACGGGTGCCCCGTCGACGCTGGCGTGGTCGTCGTTCGAGCTGACGGCGGCCGCCAACGCGGCGGCGGCGTTCTACATGCTCGGCACGGTGATCGCTCGCGTGGTCGAGGAGCTCGGCACGGACGACCAGAAGCGGCGCTTCCTGACGCCGATGATCGAGCGCAACTGGGGCGCGTCGATGGTGCTCACCGAGCCGGACGCCGGCAGCGACGTCGGGGCCGGGCGCACCAAGGCGAGGCACGTCGAGGGCGAGGTCTACGAGCTCGAGGGCGTCAAGCGCTTCATCACCAACGGCGACTACGATGGCCCCGAGAACATCATCCACCTCGTGCTCGCGCGCCCCGAGGGCGCCGGCCCGGGCACCAAGGGCCTGTCGATGTTCATCGTGCCCAAGTTCTGGGTGAACGACGACGGCTCGCTCGGCGAGCGCAACGGGGTGTACTGCACCAACCTCGAGCACAAGATGGGCCTCAAGGGCTCGGCGACCTGCGAGATGACCTTCGGCGAGCGAGGGCCCGCGCGCGGGCTTTTGGTCGGCGGCGTGCACGAGGGCATCCGTCAGATGTTCCACGTCATCGAGCACGCGCGCATGGCGGTCGGCTGCAAGTCGATGGCGACGCTGTCGACGGCGTACCTCAACGCGCTCGAGTTCACGAAGATCCGCGTGCAGGGGGCCGACCTGCTGCGCGCCAACGACAAGACGGCGCCGCGGGTCCGCATCATCGAGCACCCGGACGTGCGCCGGATGTTGATGCTACAAAAATGCTTCGCCGAGGGCATGCGCGCGCTGTGCCTGTTCACCGCGTCGATCCAGGACGAGGTCACCCTCGCGGGCGGCCACGGCAGCGCCGCGGCGGCCGAGCTCGACCGCCTCAATGACCTGCTGTTGCCGTTGGTCAAGGGCTACTGCTCCGAGAAGGTGTACGAGCTGCTGGCGACGTCGTTGCAGTGCTACGGCGGCTCCGGCTACGTGCAGGACTACCCGATCGAGCAGTACATCCGCGACCAGAAGATCGACACGCTGTACGAGGGCACGACCCACATCCAGGCGCTCGACCTGTTCTTTCGCAAGGTCGCGCGCGACGGCGGCGAGACCCTGCGCGGCCTGATGGGTCGGATGATGGCGACGCTCGGCGAGATCGACGTCAACGGTCCGCTGGCGATCGAGCACGCGGCGCTGTCGCGGGCGCTCGGCGATCTGCAGGGCATGTACACCGCGATGCTCGGCAAGCTCGGCGAGTCGATGTATCACGTCGGCCTCCAGGGCAACCGCGTGCTGTTCGCCACCGCCGAGGTCGTGATCGGGTGGTTGCTGGTCCGTCAGGCGACGGTCGCGGCGGTCGCCCGCGAGACGGCGCGTGACAGCGAGCGTGCGTTCTACGACGGCAAGCTGGCGGCGGTGCGCTTCTACGCGCGCAATGTTTTGCCGGGGGTCACGCTGGCCCGCAAGCTGTGCGAGCAGAGCACGCTCGAGCTCATGGAAGTGCCCGAAGCGGCGTTCTGAGGCCGGCGCGGAGGATCTCTGTCGCCGCTCCACGCGCGGGCGTAGCATGCCCACCTCGTGGACGAGGCCCTGAAGATCCTGCGCAGTCTGCTCGATGAGCACGCCGACGAGATCGTCGACGAGGGCACCGCGTGGGTGCGGGCCGAGTCGCACATCGACCTGTCCACGCGCCCGTGGGCCGAGACCCGCAGCCTGGTCGCGCAGTGCCTGACCTTTTACCGCGCGCACATCTTCGAGGGCGACACGGCGCCGCGCGAGGCCTTCATCGAGGTGGTGACGTCCAACCGATCGAACCTCGGGTTCTCGGTGTCGACGCTGCTGCGCGGCTTCATGAGCTTTCGCGTCGCGGTGGTGCATCTGGTCGCGCGCATGCAGGTGCCGTCGGCGCTGGCGCTGACGATCACGCGCAAGGTCGACGAGGTGTCGGCGGAAGCCTCATTTCGCACCGCGGACCTGTACGTCGCCAAGCTCAACCGGGTGATCGACGCGACCCGCGAGGAGCTGATCCGCAAGGACAAGCTGGCCGCGCTCGGCGGCTTGGTCGCGGGCGTCGCCCACGAGATCAACACGCCGCTCGGGGTCGCCGTCACCGCTTCGTCGCTGGTCGCCGACCGTTTACGCGAGTTGCAGGACGCCTTCGAGGCCGGCACCCTGCGCCGCCAGGACCTCCAGCACGGGCTCGTCCAGGCCCAGGAGGCCGCGCGCCTGACCCTCGGCAACCTGCGCCGCGCCGCCGACATGGTCGGCAACTTCAAACAGATCGCCGTCGACCAGACCAGCGAGGCGCGCCGCCACGTCGACCTCGGGCCCTACGTGCGCGAGGTGGTCGCCAGCCTGGCGCCGATGTACCGCCGCACGCCGCACCGTGTGCTCGTCGAGGTCAAGGCCGATGTCGAGATCACGACGCTCGTCGGCGCGGTCTCGCAGGTGTGCACCAACCTGGTCCAGAACGCGCTGATGCACGCGTTCCCGGGCGGTACATCGGGGACGATTACACTCGAGGTCGATCGGGACGGCGAGCGTGGGGCACTGCTGCGATGCGCCGATGACGGCGCAGGCATGACACCGCAGGTGCTGCGGCGGATCTACGAGCCATTCTTCACGACCCAGCGCGGCCGCGGCGGCAGCGGCCTCGGCATGCACATCGTCCACAACCTCGTCACTGAACTGCTCGGCGGGGCGATCGAGATCGCGTCGGCGCCGGGCGAGGGCACGCGCGTAGCGATCCGCCTGCCCGCCGACCGGAGCCTGCCCGCATGACCGCGACGACCGATGACAATGACCTGATGGTGTTCGCCGAGCCCGGCACGCAGCGGCCGCCGGAGCTGGCGAGCACGCAGGCCTGGAAGCTGCTGGTGGTCGACGACGAGCCGGAGATCCACGAGATCACCCGGCTCGCGCTCGCCGACCTGCGCATCGATGGTCACCCGCTGGCGATCTTCTCGGTGCACTCGGCGACCTCGGCGAGGGTGGTGTTGCAGGCTCACCCGGACATCGCGGTGGTCCTGCTCGACGTCGTGATGGAGTCGGAGGATGCCGGCCTCGAGCTGGCCCGTGCGATCCGCAGCGAGCTGCGAAACAGCCGCGTTCGCATCGTGCTACGCACGGGTCAGCCCGGCCGCGCGCCCGAGCAGCGGGTGATGCTCGACTACGACATCAACGACTACCGCGACAAGACCGAGGTCACCGCCCAGCGCCTGATCACGACCGTCATCGGCGCGGTGCGGTCGTACCGCGACCTGTGCACGATCGAGTCGCACAAGCTCGGCCTCGAGCAGGTCGTCCGCTCGAGCGCCGCGCTGTTCAAGCGCCAGTCCGTCGACCAGTTCATCACCGGCGTGCTGCACCAGCTGTCAGCCCTGGTCAGCCCGCAAGAGAGCGCGATGTTCTTCCAGGGCAAGGACCTCGGCGTCGCCGGCACCGCGCCGACCGTCGTCGCCGGCACCGGCCGCTTCACCGCCCACGTCGGCCAGCCGGTCAGGCAGGTGGTCGAGGACGAGGTCTGGCAGGACATCACCGACCTGCTGCGTACGCAGAGGCCGGTGCTGCGGCGCGCATACAACATCTTTGGCATCTTCCGCCTGTCGCGCGACGAGGACACGTGGGCGGCGGTGTTCATGGAGGGCCTCGGCGAGCTGAGCGAGTGGGACCAGCGCCTGGTCGAGCTGTTCTGCCAGAACGCTTCGGTGGCGCTCGAGAACCACCGCCTGAGCCGGCGGCAGTCCGCGTTGATGCAGGCGTTCGAGCGCTTCGTGCCGCAACAGCTGTTGACGCTGCTCGGCCGGGACGACGCGACGCAGGCCGACCTCGGCGACCAGATCCAGCGCGAGATGACGGTGGTGTTCGTCGACCTGCGCGCGTTCACCAGCCGCGCGGAGCTGCAGAGCCCGGCGGCGACCTTCGAGTTCCTCAACAACTACTTCGCGGCGATCGTGCCGGAGATCCACGGCAACGGCGGCGTGGTCGACAAGTACCTCGGCGACGGCCTGATGGCGCTGTTCCCCGACACCGCCGCGAGCGCCGTGCGTGGCGCGCTCGGGGTCGTCGAGCGTAGTCGCGAGCTCGGTACCGGCGTCGGCGTCGGCGTCCACATCGGGCCGGTCACGCTCGGCCTGGTCGGCGCCGCCGGGCGCATGGAGTCGACGGTGGTCTCGGACGCCGTCAACATCGCGGCCCGCATCGAGCGCCTGACCCGGCGCTTCGGCGTCGACCTGCTGGTCAGCCACGCGGTGCGCGAACAGCTCCCGCCGACGTTGCAAGCCGACACGCGCCTGCTCGGCGACTACTTCGTGCCGGGCAAGCGCCAGGCGGTGCACATCCACGAGGTGTTCGCGGGCGACCGGCCGGAGCTGCGCGCGGCCAAGCGTGGCAGCCGCGAGGCGGTCGCCGCCGCGGTCGCGCGCATGACCGCGGGCGACCTCACGGGCGCGGCCGACGAGCTGGCGAGGTTGGCCGCCGCCTGTCCGAACGACCAGGTGCTCCCGGCGTTGATCGACGAGTGCCGTCGCCGCGAGGGTCGCGCGTAGATCTCACTACCCGCGACATCGGGTCCTGATTTGTCTTCACGGGCCTCCGGTCCTGATATCCTCCGCGCGAGGACCTCGACCATGCGCCTGCCCTGCCCCACCCTTCTTACGGTCGCCCTGTTCACGCTCGCCTGTCAGGGCGCCCCTGCCACGAACACCAGCGACGCCGGCAAGCCCGCCGCACCGACGCCCGGTGCATCCGGTGCATCCGGTGCACCCGCTGCGCCCGGCGCACCGACGTCGCATGGCACGCCCGACCCGCACGCGGCCGATCCGCACGCCGGTATCCAGGCCGCGCCGGTCGTGCGCAAGCCGATCAACCCCGGGCCGGTGACGCCGAGCGGACAGGTGCGCGCCGAGACGCTGGCCCAGCTCGGCTTTTCGGTGCCGACCGAGTGGATCCGCAAGCCCGGGTCCAACGCGATGCGCCTGGCAGAGTTCACGCTCCCGGGCCCGGGCGGCGAGGTCACGCTGATCGCGTCGCGCTTCGCCGGTGGGGGCGGCGACGCGGCCTCCAACGTCAACCGCTGGAAGACCCAGTTCACGACCGTGGACGGTGCACCGATCTCGGAGGTGAAGGAGCAGACCAGCGAGCGCGCGCCCATCAAGGTCACCACCGTCGACATCACCGGCACCAACATCGCCGCCGTCACGCCAGGGGCCCCGGAGCGCTACAACGAGCCGACTTCGCGGCTGCTGGGCGTCATCGTCGAGGGCGTCGGCGACCCGGTGTTCTTCAAGGCCGTCGGCCCTGCGCAGACGCTCGACGTGTGGGAGCCGGCATTCAAGCGCTTCGCGGACTCGGTGAGCGCGGCCAAGTGATGCGGTGAGGCCACGCGCGGCCGCCCGAGCTCGACCATCCTGAGCGCAGCCCGAGCCTGTTGCGATGGATCGGCTCCACCAAGCTCGGCGACCACTTACGCATGCGCGACAAGCCGGAGGGCGGTCCCGGAGATCAGTAAGGTCAGCCGCACTGCGTGCACTGACCCTTGATCACGATCTCAGAGATGCTGCTGACGACCGACTTGGTCGAGCCGGCCGCCGGGCTCAGCCTGACGCGCACCTGCGAGAGACAGGTGACCTCGCCGCACGAGGTGCACACGAAGTGCGGGTGCTCCGGGTGGGTCGCCTTGTTCGGGCCACGCAGCTCGAAGCGCCACACGTTGTCGCCGAGGTTGATCCGGCTCAGGAGCTCGGCGCGGGTGAGGTCGATCAAGTTACGGTAGATCGTCGCCGCGTCGTAGCCGTGGCCGGCCAGCGCCTCGACCAACTCGCCGTGGCTCAGCGGCACCTTGGTGCTCTGCAGATGCTCCAGCACGGCCACCCGCGGCCCGGTGCTGCGCAGACCGGCGTCGCGGATGACCTCGCGCAGGGGCTCCAGCGAGGCGCGGGCTTTGGGGCGCGACATGACCGCCGGCAGGGTAGCACGGCCGGCCCCGAAGTGTGGTAATGGGGCCGCCGCGGAGTCGCGCATGAGCATCAAATCCGACCGATGGATCCGTCGCATGGCGCTTGAGCACGAGATGATCGAGCCGTTCGAGGCGGGCCAGGTGCGCCACATCGCCGAGCGGCCGATCGTGTCGTACGGGACCTCCAGCTACGGCTACGACGTCCGCTGTGCGCCCGAGTTCAAGATCTTCACCAACATCAACTCGACGATCATCGACCCGAAGCACTTCGACCAGAACAGCTTCGTCGACGTCGTGTCCGAGGCCTGCATCATCCCGCCGAACTCGTTCGCGCTGGCCCGCACCGTCGAGTACTTTCGCATCCCCCGCAACGTCCTCACGATCTGCGTCGGCAAGTCGACCTACGCGCGCTGCGGCATCATCGTCAACGTCACCCCGCTCGAGCCCGAGTGGGAGGGCCACGTCACCCTCGAGTTCTCCAACACCACACCCCTGCCCGCGCGCATCTACGCGAACGAGGGCGTCGCCCAGATGCTGTTCTTCGAGTCCGACGAGCCCTGCGAGACCTCGTACCGCGACCGCGGCGGCAAGTACCAGGGCCAGCGCGGCGTCACGCTACCGCATACCTGAGCCGCATACCTGAGCCCTCGGGCTGCCAGCGATACACGATGAGCGTGCGCGTCGCGGGGTCGGCGAGCCAGTAGTGTGGTGGTCAATGTATCAGAACGACCCGGCGACGGCCTCGACCAGCTTGTAGATCAGCCAGGCGCTGAGGCTGATCGTCGCCGCGGCGAGGACGAGCAGGCCCACGATGACGCCGATGACGCCGGTGACGGCCGCGAGGTCCGAGCGGCGGCGTCGCTCCGGTGACTGCATGTGCGTCGAGATCAGGGCGAGGTTGCGCTCATTGGCGCGAAAGCCCAGATCGAAGATGTCCCCGAGGACAGGCACCGAACCGACGACGAGGTCGGCGGCGAGGTTGCCCGCCATGCGCATCAGCGTCGCGCGCGAGACCCCGAGGCGGGCGCCCTGCACGATGATGTAGCCCGAAGTCGCCGCGCCGATCCAGTCGCCGACGACCGGCAGGAGGAAGCCGAGGATCGGGTCGAGGCCGACGCGGATGCCGGTGCCGGGGATCGTGATGGCGCCGTCCATGATGCGGCTCAGCCCGCGTAGCTGCGCAAGCGCGGTCTCCTCGGTCGGGGTCACGGGCACCCCGCGAACATAGCGCGGGCCCTGCTCAGCGCACGCTAAACTGCACCGGTTCGAGCCGTGCGGCGAGCCGCGGATCCGCCGGACGGGCCAGGATCTCGTGATCGCCGGGCGTCGCCGGGATGCGGGCCTGGTACGGCCACGCGCTGCGAGCCGCGACCACGCCGTCGACCACAAACTCGAGATCCCCGAGCGCGCGGGCCGCGGCCTCGCCACCCTCGGCCAGCTCGGCGCGCAGCTCGATCGTCTGGTGGTCGCTGCGCAGGCCCATCGAGAACACGCTGCCGGCCGCAGGCACAGACAGCCGCACCGAGGGCACCCGCGCGGCTGGCCCGGCGCACCCGGGCACCCGCGCGCGCGGCAGCCACGGGCGACCGAAGGGGTCCGGCGTCGCGCCGACCGAGGCGCGCTCGGCCAGCCACGCGTCGAACACCGGCGGGAACACGACCACCGTCTCGCGTCCGCCGTCATCGCAGCGCCAGCCCGCAGGCGCGCCCCGGTCGCGCCGCACATGGACGTGCAGGTCACATGTCCCTTCGGGCAGGTGGTCGGCGAGGAAGTTGCGGGTCGCTCGCTCGTCGCACGCGGGGCCGGCGGGCAGCCCGGACAGCGGGCACACCTCGACGCGCGTCAGCAGCGCGGCATCCCACAGGGGTGCGCGCTGCGGCACGTCGTGCATCGCGCGGGCCATGACATCGGCGAACAGCGGGCCGGCCCCGGAGGCGCCGGTGAGCTTGGCCGTCGGCGCGCCGTCGGCGTTGCCGAGCCACACCGCGACGGTACGCTCGCGCGTGTAGCCGACCGTCCAGGTGTCACGATAGCCGGACGAAGTGCCGGTCTTGATCGCGGCCGGGTACGGCATCGAGAACGGCCCACGGCCGTGCAGGCCACGCACGCGCGCGAGCGGGTCGGCGAGGGTCTCGGTGACCAGCGCGGCGACGGCCGGGTCGATCGCGGCGACGGTCTCGGCTGGTTCGCCGAGGGTCCGCGGGTCGTCGACGGTGACGCGCAGCGGCGCATACCTGCCCCCGCGGGCCAGCGTCGCGTACGCCGCGGCCAATTCTCGAAGCTCGACCTCACCGCTGCCGAGCGCGAGCGCCAGGCCGTAGTGATCCGCGGGACGATCGAGGCTGGCGAAGCCGATCGTGTGTAGCAGGTCGAGCAGCTTGCGCGGCCCCTGCTCGAAGGCCAGACGCACCGCCGGAATGTTGAGCGAGCCGGCCAGCGCCTCACGCAGAGGCAGCGGGCCCTCGTGGCCGTGGTCGAAGTTCTCGGGGCGATAGGAGCCGCCGGGCTCGGCGAAGGTGGTCTCGACGTCGGCCGTCATCTCCGCCGCGCTGTGACCGTCGGCGAACGCGAGCGCGTACACGAAGGGCTTGAGCGTCGAGCCCGGCTGCCGCAGCGCCCGCGCCATGTCGACCTGCCCGGCGATGCCGATGTCATGGAAGTCGGCGCTGCCGACGTACGCGAGCACCTCACCGCTGGCGTTGTCGACGACGATCACCGCCGCGTCCGTCGCTCCGCGCTCGGCGATGCTGGCGAGGTGCGTGCGCGTCAAGCCCTCGACTGCCTGCTGAAGACTCATGTCGAGGGTCGTGACCGTGGCTGTCCCCGAGGACAGGTCCCCCTCGGCCATCAAAGTGTTGATCAGATGCGGGGCCAGGAACGGGCGCTCGAGCGGCCGCAGCGCGATCGGCTCGGCGAGGGCGCGCTCGTGCTCGAGCGCGGTGAGGTGGCCGTCGGTGTGCAACGCGCCGAGCAACGCGCGCTGGCGCAGCAGCACGCGCTCGACGTGCGCGTAGGGATCCAGGTACGAGGGCGCGCGCGGCAACACGGCGAGGAAGGCCGCCTGGGCCCAGCTGAGGTCCTTGCTGGCGACCCCGAAGTACGCACGCGCGGCCGCCTCGGGGCCGACCATGCCGTGCCCGTAGGGCAGGCGGTTGAGGTATTCGTGCAAGATCTCCGGCTTGCCGAGCACGGCCTCGAGGTTCTGCGCGCGCGCGGCCTCGCCGAGCTTGTCGGTGATCCCTCTGATCCGCGGGCTACCGCGGTTGTCGAGCAGCTTCACCAGCTGCTGGGTGATCGTGCTCGCGCCGGAGACCATGCGGCCGTGGCGGAGGTTCTGCGCGGTCGCGCGGGCGATCGCTCGCCCATCGACGCCGCCGTGTTGGAAAAAGTCCGCGTCCTCGCTGGTCAGCGTCGCCTGGATCACCCGCGGTCCCATCGCCTCCAGCGCGAGCGGCTGCCCCCGCACGCCGGTGTCGCTCGGCAGCTCGCGCAGCAGCTGCCCATGACGGTCGAGCACGCGGTGCCCGGCGTGCCAGCGGTCCTGTAGTTGCGCGGTGGGATCCCCGACCCGCGCGCGCACCAGCGACCAGGTCCCGCAGGTGACGGCGCAGGCCGCGACTGTCCCGAGGGACAGGCGCAGGAGCCAGCGTCGGACGCGGCGTTGTTTCGCGGTGCTCATGCCGGTCTCTACGCGCGAGCGGCCCGGTCTACTTCACGGTGACCGTGCCAGCGGAGCTGTATCCCAGGCTGTCGCCGACATACATGAACTCGGCAGCGGCGGGCGGTAGCACGAAGTTGCCGGGGGTCGATGCGCGCACGAGGTAGGTCGCCAGCACGCGCTCGCCCCACACGCGGTCGAAGTAGATCTGCACGCGATCGTCGCGCAGCTCGATGAAGCTGGCGTCGCTGCCCCCGTAGCGCAGCATGTCGGCGAACGGGTGCTTGTCGGAGAGCTCGGGCGCGCGGGCCACCGTCCACAGGTCGGGCTGGATCGGCTCGAAGCCGGCCGGCAGGCGGTCGGTGATCGCCAGATAGTTCATCTCGCTCGAGTCCAGTTCGCCGACCGGCAGGTCCGCCAGCAACGCGACCCGCAGCACCGTGCCCGGCTTGACCGCCGCGAGGTCGACCTGCTCGCCGCGCGCGTCGGTGATCACGCGGTAGATGTCCGGACCGTCGGCGGCGCTGGTGGCCGCGAGGCCCTTCGCGTCGCCGAGCTCGCGCTTCCAGCTGCCACGCACGATAAAGGCCAGCGCCGCCTTGCTGTCGCTGCCGAGCACGAGCGCCCGTGGACTGCCACGCAGGTCGGCGACCGGGATGTGGAACTCCTGACTGCCCCCGCCGATGTCCTTGAACGGCGACAGCG
>JAYUXQ010000853.1:0-3574 GCA_043752905.1 Nannocystis sp.
GGCGAGGGTGAGCGAGCAGAGCTGGAGGGTTCGTCGCATCATGTCTCCCACGTCACCGTCCACGCGGCGATCTCGGCGAGACCACCATGAACATGTCGCCCGACCGGAAAGTCGGGCTGCACGTCACCCATGAACGTTTGCGGACGTTTGGACGTGACCGCTGCTCCGGGCGTGGACGTCCGCCGGGTGGGGGGACCGGTCCTCATTTTCCTCCGGCTGGTAAGCGGCCGCCAACGGCGAGCTCGAGCTCGCTGCGCGCGATCCAGTAGTCGCGCAGCGCCTCGACGTAGTCCTGACGCGCGTCGATCTGGTCGGTGCGCGTCTCGAGGAGCTGGTAGGTGCCGACCAGCATCGCGTTATACTGCTGAAGGGTGAGCTCGGTGACCGACTCGGTGCGGGGCAAGATGGTCCGCTCGTAGTATTCGACCTTGCGCCGCGCCGCGACGAGCACCGCCCGGTGTACGCGGATCTCGGAGCGCACGTGGATCGCGGCGTCTTGCAGGCGGTGCTGCGCCTGTCGAAGGTACGCCTGGATGCGAGCGATGTCCGCGTGACCGGGGTCGAAGATCGGGAGTTCCAGCGACAGCGACGGGCCGAGCACCCACTCGTGGCCGACGTCGTTACCGACCTCGTTGCGCGCCGAGAGCCCGACGTTGAGCTCGGGCAGCATGCCGCGGCGGCGAAGCGTCAGGGCGTACGCGATCGACTGCGTCTCGTAGCGCACCGCGGAGAGGTCGAGCCGGTCCCGCATCCCCTGCTGCTCGAGGCTGCCGAGCTCGGTCTCGGGCGGCAAGGCGCTGTCGAGCGGCGCCGCGAAGGTCCACGCGACGTCCTCGCCCCACAGCCCGAGCAGGCGCGTCAGCTCCTCACGCGCGACGGTCACGACGAGCTGCGCGTCCGCGAGGTCGACCCGCGCGCGGTCGAGGGCCACCGCGAACAGCTGCTGGTCCAGCGGCGTGATGTTGCCGGCGTCGAACTGCCGCTGCGCAAGCTCATTGGCGACCTCTGCCGCCTGGGTGCGGCTGCGGTGGAGGCCGAGCGCTTGCTCGGCTGCCTGCCCGCGGACGAACGCGACCCGCACGTCGCGCGCGAGCATCAGCGCCGCCTGCCCGACAGTGACGACCGCGTGCCGCAGGCGGGTCTTCGCCATGTTCTGTTTGGCGGGGATCAAGAACACGCTGAGGAGGCTCTGGGACAGCGCCAGTCCGCCACCGATGCCGTTTCCCTTCGTCGAGTTGACGAGGTCCCCGGAGATCACCGGGTTCTGCAGCAGGCCGGCTTGCACGAGGTCGGCCTGGGCGACGCCGAGGTCCTCGAGCGTCGCCCGCAGCGCGCGATTGTTGAGCATCGCAACCTGGAGGGCGCGCTCCATCGTCAACGGCTGGGTCATCAACTCGGCGACGCGGTCACGCACGCGGGCGCGGCTCTCGGCATCCTGCTCCTCGGGGACGGCATTGGCTACGCCGACACGTCGCTCGATCATCTCGCCGACATCACGCCGCGCCTCCGTCGGCTTCACCGACGCGCATGCGAGCAGCGTCGCTGCCAGGGCGAGAGGCATCCATCGCACGTTCATCGCGGCGTCTCCGGCATGGGCATGTTCGGCGGCATGGCCGGGGATTCCACGGCTTTCTTCGGCGCAGCTCCGTGGCCGGTGTGGTCGGGTTGCGTGGGCGGAGCCGGCGCGGGTACATTTTTACCCTCCCGCTCTTGCCCCGCCGGCGCGGCTGGGGCAGGCGCCTGCTTGGCGCCTGCGTTGGAGCCGTGGTCCATGTTGCCCATCGAGCCGTGGTCCATACCGCCCATCGAGCCGTGATCCATGTTGTCCATCGCGTCTGCCTTCGGAGCTGGCTCGCCGGCAAACGCCGAGGTCTCATACGGGTTCGGCTGGAGCTGGTAGGGCGCCGAAGCGGCGGCGGGGTCGGCCGCGTCGGCTCCGGGAGGCTCGGGCGGGAGTCCGGCACGGCACCCGGCCAGCATGAAGCCGATGAACATCCACGCGCGTCCCCACATCCCGGGGACACGCAGCAAGGAGCCGTCAACCGGCGGATCACGCCTTGATGCCGTCACGGTCCATGTCCTGCTTTCTGGCGAGGTCGGCGATGGTACCAGGTGGGTGCCTGTACCAGCCCGGATCTTTGTTCTCGTTGCCGATCTCCTCATCGCGCACCTTCACGATCGTGAACATGCCGCCCATCGTGATGTAGTCGAAGGGTCCCCTGGCGCCGACCATCGGAATGCTGTTCTTTGGGACAGGCATGCCCATCTCGGCCATCTCTCCCATGCCGTGCTGCCCCATTGGCATGTAGCCCGGGACGAGCTGGCCGCCGTTGGAGCCGACCTTGCTGGTGTCGACGCCGATCATGTTGGGGAGGCCGTGTCCCATTTGGTTCATGACGTGGTGGGTCATGTGGCAGTGCATCGCCCAGTCGCCGGGCTCGTCCGCCACGAACTCGACGTCGCGTGTGCTGCCCACCGGCACCAGGACGGTCGTCTCGGGCCACTGCGCCGACACCGGCAACGCGCCGCCGTCGGTCGCCACGACCTTGAAGTAGTAGCCGTGCAGGTGGATCGGGTGGTGGTCCATCGCGCTGAGGTTGCCGAACCGGATCCGCACCCGCTCGCCCTTGCGACATACCAGCGGCGCGGTGCCGGGGAACGCCTTCGCGTTCATCGTGAGGACGTTGAAGTCGGTCATCTCGTTCGGGTCGGGTCGCTTGGCGCCGGGATCGATCCTCCATTCGCTCAGCATGATCACGAAGTCTCGATCGACGCGATAGCCCGCGGACGGGCGGCGCGGATGCACGACGATCATGCCCATCATGCCAAGCGCCATCTGCGTCATCTCGTCGTGGTGCGAGTGATACATGAAGGTGCCGTGTTGCTTGAAGGTCCACTCGTAACGGAACGTCTCGCCCGGCGCGATGACCCGCTGATTGAGCCCGCCGACCCCGTCCATGCCATTCGGGAGGAAGATGCCATGCCAGTGGACCGTCGTCGGCGCGGCGAGCTTGTTGGTGACGTAGACGCGTACGTGGTCGCCCTCGACGGCCTCGATCGTCGGTCCGTGGACCCTGCCGTTGTAGCCCCAGCACTTGGCGCGCAGGCCGGGAGCGAACTCATGATCGACCTCCTCGGCGACGAGATGGTAGACCTTCACACCGTCCACGATCTTCCAGGGCAAGGTCGCCCCGTTGGGCGTGACGGTCGGCTGATAGTCGCGTCCGGCCGCCCCTGGCGAGCGCGTCGCGGGGTCGGGGCCGCCGCTGTAACTCGTCTCCCACTTATGGGCTGGCGCAGCAGCCTGCGCCTCCCGGCTCGCCAGAGTGACAGCCGCGCCGCCGATCGTTGCGCCCCCCAGGATGGCGAGACGCCGGGTGATCTTTGGGTCCGTCATGACGCTCCGATCGTGGAGGCGAACGCCGTCGAGAAGTGCAGGTCGATCATCGTGGGCGCTCCTGTGGTACCTTGCCGTCCGCAGCGGCGCCCTCGGCAGATGTCAGGGGTTCTCATGGGGCACTCTGCCCTAGCATTTGGTGTGCCGGTGCGTGAAGTCTTGTAATTTCTAGTTTTT
>JAYUXQ010000854.1:0-8779 GCA_043752905.1 Nannocystis sp.
CTGCTGGCATCGGCGGGTTCGGGGCTCGGCATCGGGCTCGCGAGCGGCGGTGGCGGCGGCGGGTTGGTGGGGTGGGCCGGGGTGGTGGGGTGGGCCGGACCGTTGGGCGCGGTGCCGGTCGTACCGGTACCGAGCTGGCCGTTCCAGCCGGTGGTCTTGCCGGCCTGACGCACGACGTTGAACTCGCGGAACATCGCGTCGTTCTCGAGCACGAGCAGCGCGGTGTAGCGCGACAGCACGTTGTATTGCTGCGAGAGGTCGATGATCTCCGCGCGGGCGGCATGGCCCCTGGTGGCGGTGAGGTCGTCGATCTCGAAGCGGGCCCAGGTGCGCGGGAGGTGGGTGTGGCGCGCGCCCTCGGCGGTCGGCGTCGCCTCGAGGTCGACCTGGAAGCTGTCCTTTACGACCTGTCCCGAAGGACCGGAGGCCTGGAGCTCGAGGTTGCCGTGCACCGCCGCGCTCAGCTTGCCGACCAGCAGCACGGTGTCGCCCGGGCGCAGCGCGGTCAGCTTGTGGGGGTGCACGTACTCCATGCCGCGTGGGAGCGTCAGCTGCACGTCGCGCGCGACCGGGACCTCGGCGCGCAGCCGCAACTCGCGGACCAGGCCGCGCAGGTCGTCCTTGGCGTCGGCGCGGAGCAGGTCGCCGCCGGTGCGGCGCGTGAGCGCGTCGAGGAACAGCAGGTCGGAGCGAGCGCCGAGAGCGACGGCTTGCACGCGGGTGCCGGTGAGCGGCTTCTCGAGGTGGCGCAGCAGCTCGTCGGGCGCGAGCGCACCGGCGGTGGGGTTGCCGTCGCCGAGATAGACGATGAGGCGTTCGGGCTCGTTCGGGCCCTGCGAACCGTGGATGCCGGCGTCGGCCCCGTGGAGGGCCTCGGCGGCGCTGCGCATCATGCCGCCGAGGTCGCTGGCGCCGGCGAGGATCTGCTGGTCGAGGAAGGTGTCGACGCCGGACATCGCCTGCGCGGCCGGGGCGAGGCCGCCGGGCGCAGCGTCACAGGCGGCGTCGCACGCGAGCACGGTCATGCGGTCGTCCTGGCCGAGCGAGGTCGCGGTCGCCTGAAGGATGCTGCGCGCGACGGTCCACAGCTCGGGCGTCATGCTGTGGCTGCGGTCGAGTACGAAGGCGTAGTGGACGGGGCGGTCGCTGGCCGGGAGCTTGAGGTCCGGCTTGAGGGCGAGCATGAAGTAGGCCTGGCCGTCGCGATCGAGGTGGGTCTCGGCGTGCTGGCGCTGGTCGGTCCTGGTGAGCGGGATGTCGACGCCGAGGTCGTAGACGGGCCGAAAGCGCTGTTTATGGGTCGACAGCTCGACGCGCTCCGGGAGCTCGCGACGGTCGAGTTGAGCCATCGGGGTGGTGATCGCGGCGAGGCCGTCGGGCGGTAGCTCGGCCTTGTCGATGACGACGGTGAAGTCGAAGTTGCCGATCTCTTCGCCGGTGGCGCCGCTGCTGGCCCCGGCGATCGGATAGCGATAGCGCAGGGTGTCGCCGATCGTCGGCAGCACCTGGGTGTACGAGAGGCGGATCTTTCGCTCCCCACGCCCGGGGATCGGGAAGATCTTCATCTTGAAGATGTTGCCCTTCTCCCACTCGAGCAGCGCCGGGTCGCGCGGGATGGTGGCGTCGACGATCTGGCGGAAGATCTCGCGGGCGCGCTCCTTCTCGAGCATCTCGGCGTTCATCCACACGTCACCGACCAGCAACGAGAGGCCCGAGATTGACGCGTCGGCCGGCAGCGGGAACCGGTAAGTGCCCTCGAGCACCTCGCCAGCCTCGTTGTAAAATGTCTGCTCGACCTCGGTGCGGGCGATCCGCCCCGAGATCGCGACGTTCACCTTTTGATCGGTGAGCGCGAGCTTGTGCATCTCCGTCCGGGTGCCGGCGCGACGGGCCGTCAGGCTACCGACGCCCGGCGGCACGGCGTCCGCCATGGCGGAGGCGATCTCGAAGGTCCGCGACCAGGCGGTGTCCTCGAGCGGGCGCAGGCTGATCTCCGGCTGGACCGGATGGGCCTGGGCCTGGGCCGGCGCGAGCGGGGTCTCGAGGTGCGCGCCGGGGGTCAGCGCCACCTGCTGCCCGCCGCTACGCAGTGTCGCGGCGCCGTAGACGACGTCGAAGCTGTGCTTGCTCGCGCGGGCGAGCGCGTGGGCCTCACCGGCGGTGACCTCGAGGGTGTCCTCGCCGGACTTGATCAGCAGGGGTGCCTGGCCCGCGGCGACGATCGCCACCACTTCGCCGCTGCGCAGCTCGAGGTTGCGGCCGCGGGGGGCGTCGGGCAGCAGGACGCGGCTGTCCTCGTTGATGCGCAGGACGGTGCCGTCCATCAGGCGCAGCTCGGCGAGGGTGCCCCGGGGGACCAGCAGCACCTCGCCGGCGCGCAGCTTGGCGCCCGCGCCCAAAAATGTCCCTTCGGCCAGGTTCTCCGTACGCGCGCCGGCAGGCCCGTGGACGGCGGTCAGCTCGGCGACGGGGTCGGCGACGGGGTCGTCGACGGGGGTCCGGGCGGCGTCGCCTGGGGTGGCGGGCTTGTCGGTCGGGGTCTCCGCGGTGCTGGCCGGCGTGCCGGGGTTGCAGGCGGTCACCATGGCCAGGGATAGGCAGGAGGACAAAAAGCGTCGCGCGTGCAGCATGGTCATGGTGGGGAGATCCGGCGGCGGGGAACGCCTCACGGTCGGCATCGGGTCTGCCGACCGGGGGAGGCGAGCGAGGAACGCGGCCCGGCAGCATGACCTTACACGAGAGCCCCCGGACCTCCTGCATCCGTGGGCTCGCAATTGCCCGTTTGCCAGGGATGTGTGGCCGGCGCTGCATCGTCGGCTCCAGGCCGTAGCCAGTGCGGCGATTGTTGCCTAATGTGTGGCCGCCATGGTCTCGGCAAAGGATGTGTTCCTCGCGCACGCGAACAACCCGGGGTTCGACCCCACGGTGGCGGAGCTGCGCCGCAGCCTGACGGCGGCCAAGCTGGAGGCGCTGGCGCAGGTGAAGGCGGTGGCGCAGGACCAGCTGCAGCAGGTGATGCCGGGCCTGTACGAGCGCATCGTCGTGACGACGATCCAGATCGCGGCGCACGTCGGGCTCGGGGTCGGGCTCGCGCTCGAGGCGCTCGACGAGGTCCACAGCAAGACGTCGCTGTCGCTGTTCTCGCGGGAGATCCGCGAGATGATGACGGAGACCGGCGTGTCGCTCAAGCGCCGCCACTCGAACCGCATCGCCAAGCTGGTCGCCGAGATCGAGGCGCAGCGGCTGGCATGGCGGCACAACCATGAATTTTTGTCGTGGCTCGGCTTTCGTCGCGACGACCCGCGCTACTCGTCGCAGAACCGGCGCGAGCGGCTCGAGGCGTTCAAGGTCCAGCAGCGCCTGCTCGCCTCGCGCGACGCGGTGATCACCAAGCTCGGGGTGCCGCTGACGACCGCGCTCGAGGGCCACGACCGCTTCATGCTCGCCAACCGCTGGCACCTGCCTCCGACCGCCGAACACTCGGTCGAGCGCTACGTGTGGCCGCTGCTGTCGTTGCAGTCGGGCCCGGTGACGATGCTCGAGTACGCGCGCCTCGAGTACGACGCCTTCGTCGACGCCGGGGGCCCCAATGACCAGGCGCAGGCGCTGTTCGAGAAGATCGGCGCGGCGTTCAAGACCCAACTTATCTCGGCGCTCGAGCACCTGCCCGAGGACGCGCAGGCCGGCGTCATCGTCTAGGAGCGGGTGGTGACCGTCAGCCCGCGGGGGCGACGGCGTCGAGGCGCTCGAGGAAGGCGGCGACGTCGACGGGGACCGGGATGTCCGCGGCGGCGTTGAACTCGTCGCGGGCGAGCACGGCGTGGGCGCGGGCGTGGGTGTACTCGCCGAGGCGGGCGTCGAGGGTGGCGGCGATGAAGTATCGCAGGCCGCGGCGCACGATGTCGGGCTCGAGCTCGACCTCGGCGAGCATGGCGTCCCGACACACGGCTGCGATCTCGCTCTCGGTGGCGAGCATCGACAGCGCCTCGAGGTTGTTCGACGCGATCCGCAGCTTCTCGCCCACCAGGGGCCCCGTGAGCACGATCTGCGGCAGCGCCTTCTGGATGTAGCCGATCGCGCGGGTGCTGCCCTCGGCCTCGAGCACGAGGCGAGCGACGCCGAGCAGCGCCGACGGGTGACCGGGCGCGAGCTTCTGCGCGGCCTCGTAGTGCTTGCGCGCGGCGGGGATGTCCTTGCGGACGCGGGCCACCTCGCCGCGCAGGAACAGCGACTGCGCCTGTTGCTCGGTGTCGCCGAGCTTGGCATAGACCTTGGCGGACTCGATGGCGTAGGCGTCGGCGGGGCCGAGGTCGCGCTGCTCGAGGGCGATGACGCCGAGCATGTACGTGACGGTCGGGTCGGTGTAGCCGCCGTCTTTCGCGAGCAGCAGGAATGGTTTTGCGGCGGCGCCGGAGTACTCGGCCATCTGCACGCCGGCCCACAGATAGGCGAGGTCGGGGGTGAGGTGGCCCTCGGCGGCGAGGGTGGCGAGGTCGCTCTTGAGGATGCCCTCGGACATGCGTGCGACCTCGTCGTTGGCGGCGCAGCGGGCCGAGTAGGCGGTGACGCGGGCGCGGGCGATGCGGGCCTGGATCTGCAGCGCGGGCTCCTTGGCGGCGACGGCGAGGTCGAGGTTGGTGAGCAGGGCCTCGACGGAGACGTCGCCGGGTTCGATCTTCGTGTCCTCGCTGAAGTCGCTCTTGCGGGTCGGCTGGGACCTGGAGGTCAGGTCTTCGAGGCGCCAGACGACGCCGCGGATGCATCGCGTGAAGTAGAGGGCGGCGAGGTCGGCCCGCGTGACGGAGATCCAGTGGCGGCCGTCGCTGTCGGCGAGCATCGCCAGGCCCCTGTCGGCGGTCCTGGCCTTGCCGTCGCGCAGCAGCTTCGAGGCCTGCTCGATCGCGGCGATCGTCTTCGGCGGCGCGTGGCTGCGCGCGACCTCGAGCAGCGGCGCGAGGTCCAGCCAGGCGTTCCAGCTGCCCATCGCGGCGCTCTCCTGGGCCGAGCCGGCCTCCGCGGGCCGGTCCTTGCCCGCGCGCTTGCAAGCCCCGACCCCGAGGATGAGGATGCAAGCGAGGCAAGCGAGGCGAGCGAGCTGCGGAGCGAGGCGGGCGCGGCGAAACATGGCACCGGAGGCTACGCCAGCGCGCGCCCGGGAGCCACCGGCAACGCGGGGTCAGGGCCGCTTTTCGCGGTGTAAGGCGGTCGCGGGGGCCAGCGTTCGGGCAGATCGAAGCCCCCGGACGCCCGTTCCGGCCGGCCCGGAGACCCGACCATGCGCCACCCCGTGAAGACCACCACCCTCGGTTTGTTGTCGACCCTGCTCGTGGGCGCGGCCGTGTTCGCGTGCAGCCCCGGGGTCGCCGAGGCCCATCGCCCGTGGACCAACACCGAGCAGTATCCGCATCATCATCAGCCGCCGCAGCCGGCCCAGGACGTGTCGGTCAACCTCGAGAGCCCGAGCGGCGGGATCCAGACGTTTTGGCACGGCGGCTCGCTGTATGTCGCCGGCCAGAACGGCGCGCGCTACAACTTGCGCCTGCAGAACAACACCGGCGAGCGCGTCGAGGCGGTGGTCACGGTCGACGGCCGCGACGTGGTCTCCGGCCAGCTCGGCAACTACAAGTCGCAGCGCGGCTACGTGATGGACCCGTACGGTTCGGTGGTGATCGAGGGCTTTCGCCAGTCGCTCGACCAGGTCGCCGCGTTTCGCTTCACGGACATCGGCAACAGCTACTCGGCTCGTCGCGGCAGCGGGCAACACGTCGGCGTGATCGGTGTGGCGGTTTTCAAGGAGTATCAGCCGCGTCGCCGGCCCACGCCGCCGCCGGTCCCGATCGCCACGCGCCCGTACTATGAGCCGGGTGGCGGCGATGCCGGTGGCTATGACTACAAGCGCGGGTCGAGCGCGGCCCCGGCGAAGTCCGCCGACGCGCCGGCCTCGACCCCGGCTTCGCCGGTCGGTGGGGGTTCGACCGCGTACGACCGCGACGATGCTGTGTATGAAGAGGCCGAGGCCCGCCCGCGTAGCGCTCGCCTCGGCACGGAGTACGGCGAGTCGACCTACAGCTCGGTGCGCGAGGTCAGCTTCACGCGCAAGCACAAGCGCCGCCCGGACGCGCTGCTCACGGTCTACTACGACAGCCTCGACGGCCTGCGCGCGCGAGGTGTCCCGGTCGACCCCGTCTACCACAACCCGCCGCCGGTCTACCCGGCCCAGCCGTTCCCGAACGACGGCGAGCGGCATAATCAGTACGCCCCGCCGCCCCCGCCCACGCCGCGGAGGTATTGAGTCTGAAGGGACATGGTTTTAAAAAGGGACAGGCGCCGCCCGTGAGGGAGAGCGCCTGTCTGCGTTCCGGGCATAAGCCGAGAAGTCGTTGTTTCGGGCCTGTCAGCCAGGGGGCTGAGCGATGATTACGCCGACCAGGACCCTCAGCCGACCGGCTGGCCGAGCAACGTGCGCACCGCAGCGGACGCGCACGCGAGGCCGAACGCGCCGGTCACGAAGCTCGCGGTCCCGTAGATGACATTGCGGTGCATGCAGCCGTGGAGGTCGTTGCCGCCGTGCGGGCACACGCATTTGAAGCCCTCGCCGTTATCATAATGCAGCTCGACGGGGTCGGCGGGCAGCTCGAGCGAGTGGACCGCGGAGATGCCCCACGCGGTCTTTTCGGAGGGGAAGTCGTGGTCGCGGCGCAGGAGCTTGCGGGTCGCGGCGAGGAAGGGGTCGTGGCCGACGGCGTTGAGGTCGGCGATGCGGATCTGGGTCGGATCCATGCGGCCCGAGGCGCCGCCGCAGACGACCACGGGGATGTTGCGGGCGCGGCAGGTGGCGATCAGGTGGGTCTTGGCGGCGAGGTTGTCGATCGCGTCGATGACGAGGTCGGGCGCGTGGGCCAGCAGGGCCGCGCTCGACTCGCTGTTGTAAAACACGGGCTCGGCGACGACCTCGCAGCGGGGGTTGATCGAACGCAGACGCTCGGCCATCACGGCGGCCTTCTGCTTGCCGGTGGTGCCGCGCAGGGCGTGGAGCTGGCGGTTGGCGTTGGTGACGCAGATGAGATCGAAGTCGACGATCGTCAGCTTGCCGACGCCCGATCGCGCGAGCGACTCGGCCGCCCAGCTGCCGACGCCGCCGAGGCCGATCACCATGACGTGCGCGC
Organism: Nannocystis sp.; assembly: GCA_043752905.1. Classification (GTDB taxonomy): domain Bacteria; phylum Myxococcota_A; class Polyangia; order Nannocystales; family Nannocystaceae; genus Nannocystis. The sequence goes on from JAYUXQ010000854.1 coordinate 7,167, forward strand.
CGAACAGCTTCGCCATGCCGCCGTCGCCGACCAGTCGGCCCATGCGGTCGAAGCGGCGGTGCAGCTTGTATGTGCTCTCGTCGTCCTCGGGCGCGGGCGCGGGTGCAGCAGCGGGTGTGCTGCGCTTGGGGAACGCGAGGCCGCTCGGGATGAACTGGGTCGACATGACGGCGCGGAGTATAGCGACGCCGCTTCACGGATCCGCGGGGTTTCACCCGGGAAAGGTCATGGGAAAGGTCATGCGCGGGTGCGCCGCCTGGCTCGCCGCTTCAGCCGCAGCGCTCGGCCGCAGACAATGTGGTGGCGGCGAGGATGCACCTGGCCTGGCGGGCGTAGGCGACCTTGCCGCGCAGCTGGAGCAGCTTGCGCTTCTCCTTGGTGCACTGGAGCTTGAGCTGGTCGATGAGGTTGTCGACGGCCTGGCCGTGCTGGTCGCCGACCTCGGCGAGGGTGATGGCGATCTTGTGCTCGCACACCACCTCGGGCTCCGGGGCGCTCACGTAGGCCATCCACAGGCCGCCGAGCACCAGCGCGATCAGCAGCAGCACCAGGCCCGCGATCTTCATGCCGGTGTCTCAGCCGCCGCCGTCGATGACGCGGAAGGCGGCGCGGCGCTTCTTGACCTGGGTCTCGTCGGTCGCGGGGGTCGCGGCCTTCTCGGGCTCGGCCGGGGCCGGCTCTGCCCCTGCCGTGCCAGCGGCAACGGCCGCGGAGGCAGCGGCCGCGGAGGCAGCGGCCGAGGCGGGCGTCTCGCTGATCTCGATGGAGTCGGGCTCGCTCGAGATGGCGCGCAGCTCGGGGCGCTCGGGGGAGGGCTCGCCGTCGGAGTCGAGAGCGGCCGGAGCAGCGGCGCCGGACTGGCGGCGGACGGACTCGGGCACGTGGCGGTCGAGGACGATGCCGCGGCCGGTGGCGCGGTCCATGACGACGTAGATGGCCTCCCAGGGGAAGGAGCAGCGCGTCACGAGGCCGCCGAAGGACAGGTTGGCGGCGATGCCGGTCTGACCGAAGGTGAGGTCGAGCGGGTAGCTCGAGTCCAGATCGATGATCAGGCGCTCCTTCCACTGGTGCCGGATCTCGTCCGGGCAAACCACGGAGGCGTGCGTCGCGTTGACGTGCAGCCGAGGACAGCGGCCGGCCGCGTACAGCGACTCGATGACACTCTGGACCGGGTGGACCATCGGCCCCGCAACTTAGCCGAAGTCCCGGGCCGTGGCGAGCCGTTCCCGCGATGGGACGGTGTCCCGGACACGAAATCGGCGCGACACCGCCGGGCCGCAAAGCGGCGTCCATGACCCGCGCTGCGCCGCGCGGATGCCCAGGGATCGTCTGCGTGGGCAGTTCCTGGGCGGAGGAGTCGCCTGCGAGCCCTGACTCACATGTCCGGGATCGGCAGGGTCGCTTGCTTCTGCGGCTGGCACGCGTGCTAAAGTCCGGTTGCGTCCGTATGAAGCTTCATGATCATTGCGACTGCACGTGCCACGGCGCGGCCTCCGGCGGGCCGAGCCTCGGGACCGGGTTGGCCTCGCCGCCGTCGACCGGCTTCTTGGTGCTGTTGCTGTCGCTGTCGCTGCTGCTGTGCGGGCTGATCTCCATCGGCGTGATCCCGCTGC
>JAYUXQ010000855.1:0-8778 GCA_043752905.1 Nannocystis sp.
ATGAGCCCGCACGTGGCGTGCGGCGAAAACTTCTGCACATACAACGAACACCGACGTCCGGCGCCGAGGGATTGACTTCGCGCGCGCGCTCCGCGAGGCTGTGCCACGCCGTCTGGCCCACGCAGCCGGCATCCCACCTGACCCAAAACGTCCCGCCATGCATCGCCGAGCCACGCGCATCCTGACCCCCGCCTCTCTCCTCCTCGCGCTCGCCCTCGGTGGCTGCTTCAAGAACGACCACGGCGACGCCGACGACAGCGACGAGACGCTCGGCACCACCGCCCCCGCCGCGAGCACTGGCACCGCCGACACCAGCGGCGACGCGACCACGGTCACCACCACCGGCGCGACCGACCCGACCACCGGCCCCGCCTCGACCTCGACCTCGACCACCGAGCCTGCCACCACCAGCGAAGGCAGCGAGACGACCGCCCCCCCCGCGGAGGGCTGCGGCGGCTACTGCACCACCATCGCGACCCACTGCATGGGCCCGTTCACCCAGTACGGTAGCCCGGAGATGTGCCTCGCCTCCTGCGCCGCGTTCGCGCCGGGCACCCCGGGCGAGACCGCCGGCAACACCCTCGCGTGCCGCACCTACCACGCGGGCGTGGCCGCCGACGCCGACGACACCCATTGCACGCACGCCGGTCCGGGCGGCGACATGGCCTGCGGCAGCAACTGCGAGGGCTTTTGTGCGATCGCCGGCAAGTACTGCCCGGACGCCTGGCCCGACGCCGCCGCCTGCAACGCCGCCTGCATCGGCTTCGACGCCGCCGAGAAGTACGACGCCAGCGACGTCGGCGGCGACACCCTCGCGTGCCGCCTCTATCACGTCACCGCCGCCGCGATCGACCCCGCGACCCACTGCGCCCACATCAAGGGCGACTCACCGACCTGCAAGTAATCGCCGCGCTCGCACGCCCACGCCCTCCCGGCCTGCTCGCCGCCGGCGGCCCGGCGATCCGCGAGCGGTACGAGGTCGAGTCCTGGCTCACCGGCCGTCACACGGCCGGCGACCCTGCACCCTGATCGCCGGTCAGAACCAGCCCGGGAGCCCGAGCGCGAGCCCGAGGTTCATCACCGTGTTGCTGGCGGCCCAGTTCGCCGGCGCGGGCGCGTTGTCGCCGAGCACGAGGCGCCAGCGGACGTGTCGGCCGATGCGTCACCTTCGGGCTGCATGGCCCGGGCCAGCTGCGGTGTCGCCACCGCGATCAGGGTCGTTACGAGGATCGTCGAGTTGCGTCGGATCATATGCGGGCCCCTTTATCCGCGCAGCTCCACGCGCGTCATCACGATCGGCAAAAAACCCGCATAGCGTCGTCCGCTCGCGCCTCGCCCGGGCCCCGCCCGGACAGTGCGGGCGCCCACGCCGCCTCACGCCGCCGGCCCGTCGAGCGTCTCCAGCAAGCGGCGGCAGCAGTAGTGGGCCGCCTCGCGGTTGCGGCGCTCGATCTCCATCAGCTCCGCGTCGTGACGGGCGAGCACCGCGGCGCTCCAGCGGGCCCGCGCCGCCCCGACCGGCAGGTGCTCCGCCTGCGCCACGATCTCGGCGACGCGCCGCAGGTCGCGGTCCTCTGCCCGCTCCGGCGCCGCCTCGGCCAACCGTAGCAGCGCATCGAGCCCGTCGAACAGCGGCACCCGGTCGCGCAGGATGTCCTCCAGGCACAGGCGCATGCGGGTCGCCGTGGGCAGCAGCGTGGTCATCGCGCGATCGTACCCGGTCGCGCAATCATCTGACAGTGCATCCGTGATCGCGAGCCGCCCGAACAACTGGCAAAACCGCCGCTCCGATCTACCAAGTCACAGCAAGGTCTCATCTGCCACAACGCGGACAACCGAACTTGCCCCGCAAGGCTTGGCAGAGGCACTTTTGCGAGGTCGGGAGAGATCTCCGGGACACCTCGCATCGACCCGCCGACACGGGCGTTACGGCAGTATCAGTTGTGCGAGGAGTCCGCCACCTCACTCCGGGAGATCACAGTTTTGCCAGTCCTCGGGTTTCCAGGATCCGGCGGTATTTGAGCCCTGGCGCCGTGAATTGCCGGATTTCCGGCCATCGTCGAGGCCCGTGATCACCTTGAACGACACGTTGACATCGAACCGCCGCTCACCCATTGTCGAGATACTTCGAACCGCTTCGGAGCCCGCTTATTCGGGCCCTTGAGCGGTTTGGACAGCCCCAACAAGCTTTGATCCGAAGGACTACTCCGATGCAGCACGCCATCTCGACCGCATCTCCGTCCATGGCTACCACCTCGCGCCGTGCCGCAGCCTCCGGGGCCTCCGCCCGCTCCGCCGAGCCCCGTTCGGAGAGCGTCGAGTCCGAACCCAGCGAGAGCGCTGTCGAGGCCCCCGGGTTCCTCGCTCCTTACTTCCGCGACCTCTCCGCCGTCGACGTGATGACCCGCGACGAGGAGTTCGCCGCCGCCGTCCGCATCGCCACCCTGCGCCAGACCTACTGGAAGTCGATCCTCAGCTATCCCCCCTTCATCGACGGCATCTGTGACCTCGCCCGCGAGGTCCTGCCGGCCGAGACCTGTCCGAACGACGCCCTCGACACCATGAAGAAGGCCTCGCGCGCCCTGCGTGACCGCGACCTGCTCGTGCACCAGAAGGCCTACGAGGCCGCCCGCGAGGCCCTGACTCTCGCCCTCGCCGAGGCCGATGTCGACGGCCTCGTCTCCGACCGCGTGCTCGCCGACCTCGGCAGCGTCGAGGCCGGCCAGAACGACGGCCTGAGCATGAAGGTCAAGCTCCCGCGTCGCGGCAGCCTCCCCTTCCTCAACTACGTCACCAGCGTGCGTGGCAATCACCAGGCCCTGTGGGCCGCCAAGAATGCATTCGTCAAGGCGAACCTCCGCCTCGTCGTCACGATCGCCCGCCGCTTCAACCACGGCCGCCTGCCCCTCCAGGACCTGATCCAGGAGGGCAACATCGGCCTGATGAAGGCCGTCGACCGCTTCGATCACCGCAAGGGCTTTCGCTTCTCGACCTACGGCAGCTGGTGGATCCGCCACGCCATTTCGCGCTCGATCGCCGACAAGGCCCGCGCCGTGCGCCTGCCGGTCCACATGATCGACGCCTACAACAAGGTCTGCCGCGCCCGTCGCGACTTCGAGGCCCTCCACGGCCGCAAGCCCACCGAGCAGGAGCTCTCCACCGCCACCGGCGTCTCCACCGAGCGCCTCCAGCGGATGAACTACTCGCTCGTCGAGAACCCCGTCAGCCTCGACCAGCCGCTGTCCTCCGACTCCGGCCTCACCCTCATGGACGCCGTCGAGGACACCCAGACCCCCGAGGCCGCCGAGCTGATGGACAACGCGCTGCTCATGTCCAACCTGCGCGAGGTGTTCGCCGCCCTCTCCCCGATGGAAGCCGACATCTTGCGCAAGCGCATGGGCCTCGGCGAGGAGCAGGAGCTGACCCTCAAGGAGATCGGCGAGCGCTACTCGCTGTCCCGCGAACGCATCCGCCAGCTCCAGGAGCAGGCCCTCGGCAAGATGCGCGACGAGTTCAAGCGCCGCGCCCTGCTGTAGCCCGAGTTGTCCCCCGAGGCCCCCTCCAGGGCTTCCACCCCCGAGGCCCCCTCCAGGGCCTCGGTCGCTCGAGGCCCCCATCCGGGGCCTCACTCGCGACGTAGATCCAGACCTGCGCCGCTTCGTTCACGGCTTGCGCCCGTAGGTCCCGGAGTTTCCGGGCTCTCCGGGCGCTCCGAGTATCACGGCCTGCACGGTGAGCAGCGCCCCGACGGCCCGCTCCATTCCCTGCATCTCCGAGAGGCTGCGCCCGAACGCGTACAGGTCCTCCGGCGACTGCAGGCGCTCGCGCGGCGGCCAGCTCGACAGGAAGGTCGTCAGCAGGTTCGACGCCCGCGCCGGCCCGAGGATCCGCCCGACCTTCTCGAGCGCGAGGCGATGGACGTCGACCTCGTTCACGCGATCCCCCCCGGTGAATGATCCCGACGACCCGCGTACGCGCCCGCGCCGCGAGGTCGTGAGGGCCTGTGCTCGAAGGTGGTCATCGCATCCCCACTGTGCCGGAGGCGACGATCTGCGCAAATGCGGCCGACAGCCCCCACGAGGCTAAATGGCCGCTTCGGACTGTTATCCTGCGCGCGATGTCCCTGACCCGCCGCCCCGCTCTCGGCTTTCGTGGCCTGCCCGCGCCCGACGGCGGTGTCGTCGTCACGGATCTCGACGGCGGCTCGCCGGCGGCAGCGATGTTGCGCCCCGGCGACCGCCTGCTGGCGATCGACGATCTCCCCGTCGAACACCCGCGCGCCATCGCCGTGATGCTCCGTGGCCGCCGCGCCGGCGAAGCCGTCACCCTGCGCCTCGTCCGCGACGGCGAGCCGCGGTTCATCCAGCTCGTGCTCACGGCTCTGCCCGAAGAGACATGTCCCGATGCACATGTCCATTACGACAGCATCCAGTTCTCCGGCGGCCGCCTGCGCACGATCACCACGCGACCGACCGCCGCCGCTGGCCGGGTCCCCGCGGTCCTGCTGCTCCCCGACCTCGCCTGCGTCAGCCAGGACTTCGCCCTCGCGCCCGGACAGCCCGCGCAGGCGATCGTCGCCGCGCTCGCGGCCGCTGGCGTCGCATCGATGCGGGTCGAGCGACCGGGCCTCGGCGACAGCGAGGGCGGCCCCTGCGAGGCGCTCGGCTGGCACGACGAGGTCGCCATGTTCCGCGCCGGCCTCGCCGCGCTCGCCAGCGACCCCGCGATCGACCCCGACGCGCTCGGCCTGTTCGGCCACGGCGTCGGCGGCACGCTCGCGCCCGCCGTCGGCGCCGAGGAGCGCGCGCGCCGGGTCATCGTGTTCGGCACCTGCGCCCGGCGCTGGTCCGCCTGCGTGCGCCGCCGGGCCGGCCCCGCCGACGTCGACGCGAACATGCTGACCCGCGCCCGCGCCGGCCGCCTCGAGCGCTACACCGACGAGCTCGAGACCGTCGACCTCCCGGCCGCCTGGCGGGCGTTGCACGCCGACGTGCTGGTGCTGCACGGCGGACGCGACGAGCGCATCGACCATGCCGACGCCCACGCCCTCGCCGACCTGCTCGCGCGCCGCAGCACCGGCGCCACGCGCTTCCTCGAATTCGCCGAGATCGACCACACCCTCGCGCCGGCGAGCCCGACATTACTCGCCGCGATCGCAGCCTTCGCCGCCGGTACCGGTCCGTGACCTGTCCTTAAGAACATGTCTCAAGGGCCACAGAGCGGCACCACACCGCTCGCCTGGGGGCCCCGAACGACAGCCACGACGGCCGCCACGGTCCTCGCGCCCTTGCGCCGCCGACCGAGGCCGGCACACGCGCACCGCCTCCGATCTCGCGTTTACCGCGGAGTTGGCGGGCAATCGCCCGCGACGGACCGGCGCTGCTGGACATCCGGCGATGTGCGCCGCATCGTTCCCGAGAACCACCAACGGGGAGACAAGCACATGCAGGACACCGCCAATGTCACCTACCGGTTTGAGTTTCGCGGCACCATGGAGATCCCCTACGGCGTTCTGGAGAAGCACCGCAGCGGGTCCCTGCAGGTCGCGCTCGACCTGTGTGACGCCTACGCCTGCCAGATCCTGCTGCACGACGACAGCGGCCTGCGCGGTTGGGTCAAGCCCGACGGCCGTTACTCGCTGGATTAGCGCGATCTCGCCGCCGGCAGGCATTGACCGCGGCGCGCCCTTGCAGGCACCCTTGCCGTCCCGCCCATGGTTGTACGAGCAAGCGACAAGCTGCCCCGCCGGCCCCGCGGGTGGACGATGCACTCGATCCCCATCGCCGAGGACGACGCTGCCCCGCCCGCCCTGGACGAACCCGCGATCGACCTCTCGTCCGACCTGCGCGGCCGCGTCGTCATGGGCCGCTACGAGCTCGCCGAGCTGTTCTTCCACGGCGAGCTCGGCAGCGTCTATCTCGGCCACGACCAGCACAGCGGCCGCCCCGTCGAGATCAAGATCCTCGCCGCCGCCGCCGCCACGGCCGGCGTCGTCGAACGCTTCCGCGAGCGCTCGCGCCGGATGCTCGGCCTCTTCAACGTCGGCCTCGCAGCCGTCTACGGCGAGGGCCTCACCGAGAACGGCCTGCCCTTCCTCATCACCGAGCACCGCGAGGGCCGCAACCTCCACCACATGCACGGCGACCCGCGCCTCGCGTGGCCCGCCCCCGAGGCGCTCATCCGTCAGCTCGCCGAGGCCCTCCAGGCTCTGCACGCCGTCAGCGTCGTCCACGGCGCCGTCTCGCCCGGCAACATCGTGTGGATCGAGGACGGTGCCCGCGCCGCCCAGGTCCAGCTCGTCGACCGCGAGTTCCGACCCGCGACCGCCGCCCCCGAGGGCGAGCTCGACCCGCGCATGGACCTCCACGCCCTCGGCGCGGTGATCTACGAGCTGTGCAGCGGACGCGCCTCCGACGACCCTTACACCCCCGCCAGCATGCGCGACGCCGACGCCGCGATCGCCGTCCCGGCCCCCTTCGAGGCCGTCATCCTCGCCCTCATCGACCGCAACCCGGCCAACCGACCCGGCAGCGCGATGGTCCTGCTCGACATGCTCGACCGCGCCACCGCCTCGTCCGGCATGGACGCCGGCGACCTCGAGTTCCTCGCCGCCCTCGAGGACCCCGGCGTACCCACCCGCTTCCAGCCGGTCGAGCCCTCGCGGCCGCTCGGCGCCGCCGCCACGGCAAGGGCCGCCGACGCCGTCCAGGCCGCCCGCGTGTGGCCATCCTCGGAGCCGTTCCCTGTCGCCCCGCAGGGCCCTCGCGCGCCCTCGCAGCCGTTCCCCGCCGCCCCGCAGATCCCCCGCGCCGCCTCGCAGCCGGTCCCCACCGCCCCGCAGATCCCCCGCGCCACCTCGCAGCCGTTCCCCACCGCCCCGCAGATCCCCCGCGCCACCTCGCAGCCGTTCTCCGCCGCCCCGCAGATCCCCCGCGCGCCCTCGCAGCCGTTCCCCGCGGCCTCGCAGATCCCCCGCGCCGCCTCGCAGCCGTTCCCCGCGGCCTCGTCGGTCCTCCCGGCGACCCCGGGCGCCACGGCTCCCGTCGCCCCCTCGCAGTCCTCCGGGCCCCCGCCGACCCCGTCCACGCCCCTGCGTTACGTGAGCCCCATACCGCAGGGCAGCACCCTCGCCGGCCTGCGCGAACGTGCCGAGCGCGATGCCACGGCCTCCACCGAGGCCCCCGTCCTGTTCGCCCTCGACGCCCTCGACGCGCGCCCCTCGGCCCCGCCTCCGTCTGTGGCGCCCAGCACGACGCCCGCCGACGCCACCTCCTCGCCGTCCCCGGCCAGCGCGCCCCCCATCGCCGCAACGACGACCCCCCGCCGCAAGCCTGCGCCCCGCCCGGCAGCGACCCCCCGGCGTGGTCCCCTGATCCTCGGCCTGGTCGGCGCCGTCGTGGCGATCGTGCTGCTGATCTGGCTGATCCAGTCGTGCCGCAGCGACGCGACCCCGACCGTCGAGCCGACCCCCGCCGCCCCGCAAAACGCCACGGTGACCACGCCCACGGAGCCCGCACCGACGCCACCCACGGACCCGCAACCCGCGAACCCGCCAACACCGACGCCCACGCCAGCGACCCCGGAGCCCGCACCAACGCCGCTCCCCGCCGACACCACTGCGCAGCCCGGCACCCCCGAGCCTGCCACCCCCGAGCCTGCCACCCCCGGCGAGCTGCCCGAGAAGCTGAGCGCCCAGGAGTTTCGCCGCATCATGCTCCGCAGCAATCGCACCAGCCAGGTACGCACCTGCTATCGCCGGCACGCACGCCCGGGCGAGGAGGAGGTTTCGCTGATCGGCACCGTCAACGAGGCGGGCAAGATCCAGAAGCTGCGCATGGACCCCGCGATCCCGCTCACCGAGTGCCTCAAGCCGATCGTCCAGAAGATCGAGTTCCCACGGAACCTGCGCCCCGCGCAGCACAATTTCATCTATCGTAATATGTTCCCCGAGGGCTAACATTCGAATGTGTACACATTGCATGTGTACACATTCGATCGCCGCCGATTCACCCCTGCTTTCGACCCTGCTCCGACCCCATGGCCAACTACGGCCCGGACCTCCTGGCACGCTTCACCGCCGCGACCAACGCGCTCGATCCCGGTCCGGACGCTGCCGCGCTCGCGGAGGCCATCAAGCTGCTCGAGCAATTTCAGGACCTCGATCTGCGCAAGCCCCTCGTCAGCGCCCGTCTGCCGGGGTTGCGAGATTACCCGGCGGGCTCCCGATATCGTCTGCTCGTCGACTGCGAATCCGGCGACCCGAGATGCTGGATGGAGATCGGGTCCGACTGGAAAGTGCACGCCCGGCGCGAGCAGACCGCGCCGGTCGCACTCATGCCCGGGGACGTGGTCCTGCGGCCCCCTGGCGCCCGTCCCGGGCCCGCCAGCCAGCCAGGCGGGGCACTCGCGCACCCGCTACGAATGTGTCGCGTGTGGATCGACGAGTCCAAGGCGGCGCGCCAGGTCGCCCATCGCGCCCACGACCTCGACGAGGCCAACCGACTGGCCCGGATGGCGCTCCAACTGGCAGACGCCCGCGCCCTGCTGCTGCTGCTGGCCGGCGCCGACGTCACCGCCGTCGAACGAACGATCACCATCCCCTATTATCAGTGCGGATATTACGATATCCACCTGGCGATCGACATGGCCTCGCCGGACTGGACGCGCTGGGTCGAGGTCCGCAGCGACGCTACCCACTGCGCCCTCGGCGAGGCGCGCGGGGACGAATACGACCTCTTCTCGGGCCACACCCTCCTCCACCCCGCACATTAGCCCGAA
>JAYUXQ010000856.1:0-3568 GCA_043752905.1 Nannocystis sp.
GATCTTGAATATCTACGCAGATCACGCGCTCGACTTCTGGGCGCTGCGCGCTGGCCCCGACGGCAACGCGTTGCCGGAGTACACGCTCCTCGACGGCCACCACCCGAACGCCGAGGGCCACCGTCTGATGTTCGAGCTGGTCGTGGCAGCGAAGATCCCCGAGGACAGCTTTGGCGAGTGACGCACGGACCCGCGCGCGATATGTGAGGAGGGGTCACTCGGCCCCGGGCGATCGTCTTCGCGACGTCCTCGGGTGCGCGCGTCAGGGGTCAATGATCGCCAGGGCAGGCACGCCGAGGTCGCCCTGAGCTCCGTGCGACCGCGACGCAGCTGTTTGTGGTCAAGCTGTGGATCTCGCGGTACAACGCGCCCCGCACGATGCCAGCCCCCACCCCCAGAGTCGGGATCGACTTCGGCACGTCGAGCTCTGCGCTGGCGGTGGCCGACGCCGCGGGGCAGGTGCGCTTCGCCCAGCTACCGACTCTCGGGGCGCTCGGGCCGAGCTGGCGCACGCTGCTGTTTTTCGACCCCGAGGAGCAGCAGGTCCAGCTGCCGATCCAGTACGCCGCGGGTGGTGAGGCGATCGCGGCCTATCTCGAGTGTATGGGCGAGGGTCGCCTCGTGCAGTCGTTCAAGACGCACCTGACGACGGCCTCGCTCGGGCGCACCCAGATCGCACACCACGCGATCGGCCTGGAGGACATGATCTCGCTGTATTTGCAGCGACTGCGCCAGCGCGCGGAGGCGCAGCTCGGCGTGCCGCTGCGGGCCGCGACGATCGGCAGGCCGGTGCGCTTCGCGGGCGCGCTGACGCCGGAGGACGACGCGGTCGCGGCCGACCGACTGCTCGCGGCGGCGCGCATGGCCGGCTTCGAGGACGCGCGCCTCGAGCTCGAGCCGGTCGCAGCGGCGCATCACTACGAGCGCACGCTGGCGCGGCCCGAGCTGGCGCTGGTCGCCGACTTCGGCGCGGGTACGACGGATTTTTGTCTCATGCGCATGGGCCCGACCGGCCACGGCGATGCACGGGCGCGGGAGATCGTCGGTACCGGCGGCGTCGGTGCCGCGGGCGACGACCTCGACGCGGCGCTGATGGAGAACCTGGTGTGCCCGGCGCTCGGCAAGGGCGACACATATGTCGAGATGGGTCGCGAGCGGGCGATCCCCGGGTCGTACTTTTACAAGCTCTCGCGCTGGCACCATTTGCCGTTCCTCGGCGGCTCGCGGGTACGTGCGGAGCTCGAGCGGCTGCATCGCGGGGCGCGTCACCCGGAGCGCATCGCGGCGCTGATGCATATCATCGCCACCAACTCCGCGTTTCACCTGCACAAGGCGGTCGAGCGCACCAAGGTGGAGCTGTCGAGCCGGTCCACGGCGCGCTTCGACTTCAGCGACGGCGAGGTCGAGATCCACGCCGCCGTGGTGCGCCGGGACTTCGAGCGGTGGATCGCCCCGGTGACCGCCGCGATCGCGGCCTGCCTCGACGATACGCTGGCCCGCGCGGCGGTGACGGTGGGGGAGGTGGATTGCGTGTTCATGACCGGGGGTACCGCGTTCGTGCCGGTGGTGCGCGCGCTGTTTGAAAAGCGCTTCGGCGCCGCAAAACTTCGCAGCGGCGACGAGCTGATGTCGATCACGTCGGGCCTGGCGCTGCGGGCTGCCGCGCCGGACGCCGGGTGAATATCCGCTCGACGGGCGCGGCACCGGGCTGCTACCCGGGTCGCCTCGCCCTCGCCGCTCTTCGACGAGCATGGAGCACCCCGCGCGACGCCGCAGGTGCTGACGCCGGACCAGCGGCTGACGCATGACGCATGACGCATGACGCATGACGCGTCACGCGAACAGCGGCCGGTGCGTCCACGTCAGGGCAGGGCGTCGATCCAGGCGGCGAGGGCCTGTGTGCCGGGTTCGTCGACCTTGTGGCTCACCAGCGGGGGCATCTGATAGTCGTCGCGCCGGTGCGACATGAGCCACACGAGGCTCTGCTCGTGGGAGCCGGGCGTGATGCGCAGCGCGTCGGGAAATTTCTGGGCGACGGACGCTGTCGTGGGCAACAGGCTGACGGTGGCCAGGTACGTGTCCGTCAGGGTCGCGTCGACCGGCGGCGGGTCAGACCCGGCGTCGGCGGGCCAGAACTCATCGGCCCGCAGACGCAGCACCAGCTCGGTCTCGTCGCCGAGTCCGCGCGTCGAGTGGCATGGCATGCCGCAGTTGGCATGCAGGTACCCGAGCGCGGCGCCAGCGGTCCCGGACGGGTCGACCGGCAGCACGATCGTCGTCCGCGCGGGCGGGTGCGTGAGGCGCATGTCGGCCGCCAATTTCGTCAGCGTCGCGCCCTCGGCGGTCGGCAAGCCCAGCGCCACCGCCTCGACGCCGAGCAGCTTGTCGGCACCGCCGTGATGACACTTGCCGCAGTCCTTGGCGGTCGGGATCTCGTAGCCGTTCGCCAGCAGGATCGGCTGCTTCGACGTGTTCAGGTGCGCCTCGCCGGCGTCGTCCCAGACATAGGTCCCCGAGGCCCAATTCGAGGTTCCCTGCTTCCAGAACAGGCGCGTTTCGACGAGCACACCGTCGACGCGAAACTCCTTCCAGGCCCTGGTGCCCACCGGGAGATCCCACTCGTCCATGTTCGACGTGTCGATCGCGGTCCCGGGCGGCAGGTACAGGAATCGGTGCTTCTCGGCGCCGTCGCTCCACAGCGTCACGCCGGGCGTATAAGGCATGACATCGTCGGCGTGGCGCGTCGCGTCGCGTCCCATGTACAGACCGGTGCAGAACACGTCGTCCGGCAGGCCCTGATCGGGGAGCACGCACGCCGAGGGATCGTCCCCTGTGCTTGCGCTCGTGGTCGGGTCGGTCTCGCCGCTGGTGCCGTCACCCGGGGTGCAGGCGAAGCAGGCGAGCGCCATGAGCGATGAGAAGCTGCGCGAAGCCGTCCGCATGATCGTCGTCTCCGTGCTAGTCGTTGTTTGCCCCGGCGACGATCCAGCTGCGGATCAGCTCGATCTCGTGGTCCGAGAGCGCCATGCCGCCGAGTGGCATGCGATCGCCGCAGGTCGGCTTTGCCGTGAACTTGTCGAGGAAGAGGCTCGCGTCGGGGTCGTGGGGGACCACCAGCCGCTTCCCGTTGCAACGACTGCTCGTCGAGGCTTTGCCGACGAGGGCCGCGTAGGCGCTGTCCTGGTCCATCCCCGTGCTCAGGTTGCCGTTGCTGATGTCGCTGGCCGGCATCGAGTGGCAAAAGTTGCAGCGTGCGTTGGTGGTCGCGGGGAACAGGGTGTCATAGATCTCCGTGAACGTACCGGGGGCCTGGCTGGTAGGATCGTCACACCCGCTGGCCATGAGCCATGCGACGAGCGCCGCGCCGCCCACGATATGCTCGCTCAACGTCATGGCTCGCATGTGAACGGGCCGTTGTGGATCGGCGGGAGGGTATGGAGATAGACCGCCACATCATGACGATCGCCGTCGGTCATCCCGCCGAGTCGATCCGGGCCGCCGGGATGCGTGTTGCACAGCTCCCTCGACGTCCCCTTCTCGAGGTTGGTCTTCAGGGCGGCCTCGATGT
>JAYUXQ010000857.1:0-21654 GCA_043752905.1 Nannocystis sp.
GAAACCTGCGAGACGATGTCCAGCAGCGCATGGCCGACAACCCCAGGCAAGCCGCCGCGATGAGCCCGCAGGAGCGCGCCCGCATGGAGCTGATGCGCGAGCTGAGCCGCTTGCAGGACGAGGAGGTCGGCCTGCGCAGCGACACCCGCGGCCTGCATCAACAGTGGCGCGAGCAGGCCCAGGCCCGCACGCTCGACAAGGAAGAGTCGAAGAAGGTCGCGCAAAAGGCCGCCGCGCTGCGCAAGGAGCTCGAGGGCGTCAACGACGCCCGCCTCGGCCGCGACGCCCGTCGCGCCCTCGACGAGGCCCGCGAACAATTGCAGCAGCTCGAGGGCGAGGCCGCGGCGGACCCTGCTCGCGCGCTGCAAGCCTTCGAGGCCGCGCAAAAGGCCGCCCAGGCGCTCCAGCAGGCCTCTGCGGGCGCAGGTGCGGGTTCGAGTGAGCGCCGCGCCCTCGAGCGTGCGAGCGGCACGGCGGGCCGTCTGCGAGATCAGCTCGGCGGCTCCCTGCCCGCCCCGGACGCCGGCCTCGGCCCGGAACAACTGGCGCAGTTCCAGGCCACCCAGCAGCGCCAGGCCGGGCTGCGCGGGCGCGCCCAACAACTGCTCGAGGGCCCCGACGCGACCGAGCTCAACGAGGCCGGAAAGCAGGCCCTGCGCGCCGCGCTCGACGGCATGCAGGGCAGTGATTCGGCGCTCGGCGAGCGCCGCGGCGGCCCCGCGATCGCCTCCCAGGGCCAGGCTATCGACGCCCTGCAGCGCGCGCTCGACAGCCTGCGCGACAGCTCGCCGCCCACCGGGTCCGCCTCGCACGAGGAGACCAGCACCGAGACCGAGCGCGATCGATCGCTGCGCGACGAGCTGATGGACGCGATGAAGGAAGGCGCGCCGCAGGGCTTCGACCGCGAGGTCGAGCGCTACTACGAGGAGCTGCTGCGATGATGATCAGAAACATGGCCTTTCGGACAGGTCTGCTCGCGCTGCTCTCGCTGCTCGCCGCGCCGAGCGCCGCCGGTCCGCCCGGCACCGATGCCCCGCCGCCCCCCCCCGACACGCCCTCGCCGGAGGCCTTCACCGACGCGACCGGCCGCTTTGAGGAGGCGCTCGACGCCTGGGACCTCGCGGTGGCCGAGGCCGCGGTCGCGGAGATGCCTGCAGGAGCGGTACATGATGTCAAGGCCGGCGTGCTCGCGCTGTTCCGGGCCGAGTACCGGGAGGCCGAGGCGCTGCTCAGCGGCGCGTTGACCTCGGGCCAGCTGCCGCCCGCGACCGCGATCACGCAGGAGGCCGATCACTACCTCTCGCTCGCGCGCGGTGAGCAGCGGGCGCTGGGCCCGGCGCTGCGCCAGCTGAGCCCCGACGGTCACGTCGAGTTCGTGTGCGCCGACGCCCGCGACGCGCTGCTCGCCCCGTACCTGTTCGCGGCGATGGCCGACGCCCGCGCCGTGCTCGGCGGTGAGCTCGGCGTACTGCCCGATCATCCGATCCGCTTCGAGATCCTCGACGACCCCGCCAAGCTCGCGCTCGTCTCGCCGCTGACCCTCGACAACGTCTACACGACCGGCACCGTCGGCATCACCAAGTACCGGCGCATCATCATGGTCAGCCCGCGCGTGCTGCTCTACGGCTACGGCTGGCTCGACACCGCCGTCCACGAGTACGTGCACTACCTCGTCACGCTGCGCACCCGCAACCGCGCGCCGGTGTGGCTGCAAGAGGGCCTCGCCAAGCTGCTCGAGACGCGCTGGCGCAGCGCGACGCCGGTCCCGCTGGAGGCCGCACCGCGCAAGCTGCTGGCCCGCGGCCTCGCCCGTGACGACCTCGTCAGCTTCGCCGAGATGTACCCCTCGCTGGCGATGCTCCCCTCGCAGGAGCGGGCCGCCCTCGCCTATGCGCAGGTCCAGACCATGCTCGAGCTGCTCCGCGAGGAGAAGGGTCAGCAGGGCCTCGCCGTGCTGCTCGACCGCGTCGCCGCGGGTGGCGTCGCCGAGGACGCGCTGGCGACCGCGTGGGGCGGCACCTTCGCCGCGTTCCACGAGCACTGGAAGACGACCATGCGCCGTCGCACTGCCGGCAAGCCGAGGCCCGGCGACGCCGCGCTACGCAGGCTGCAATTTCGCGACGCCGCCGAGCCCGAAGCCGCGACCGACGACGCCGACCCCTCGCTGCTCGGCGACGTGTTCTCACACCTCGGCGGCGGCAAGGCCCGGCAACACGCGCGCCTCGGCGTGCTGCTGACCCTGCGCGGGCATCTCCCGCAAGCCGCCAGGCAGTACGAGAAGGCCCGCAGCGCCGAGCCACGGCTCGCGGCGGACCCGAAGCTCGCGCGGCGCCTCGGCGACCTGTATTTGCAGCTCGGTCAGGCCGCGAAGGCCGTGCCGTTGCTACGCCTCGCCGGCATCGACGACCCCGAGCAGGCCAACATCGCCGCGTCGGAGGGGCGCGCGCTGCTCCTGACCGACGATCGCCCGGCGGCCCGCGCCGCGCTCACCCGGGCGCTGCGCGTCAACCCGTTCATCCCCACCCTACATTGCGATCTCGCGCGCCTCGCCGCGACCGATGACGAGCGCAGTCGCGAACAGTCGCTGTGTCGCGAATGAGCCTGTCCCAAAGAGCAGGTTCATCGCTGCGCACGGTGGTTGATTCCGCGCGCATGCGCGCTCGTGTCGACCATCGTGAGCCATTTAATGGCTTGCGCAAATCACAGTCTTCCTCAATAGCTAGAGGGTCCTGGCGGCAGGCTCAGGCCTTGTCTGCTGCGTTTTCTGCACTGTCCTGGCCACTGCACCCGTACTGCCACGGAGGCGCCTGATGTTGACGCTAACCAGAAAAGTCGGACAAAAGATCCGCATCGGTGACCACATCGAGATCGTCGTCCGCGAGATCCGCGGCCGTCAGGTCCGTCTCGGGATCTCGGCGCCCCAGGGGCTGCCGGTGTACCGCGAGGAGCTCTACCAGCAGATCGCCCTGGAAGGCGGAGTCCCCAAGGAGGGCGAGGCCGGCGAGGCCGGCGAGACCGGCGAGACCAGCGAAGTGATCGAGGTCGAGGCTCCCGAGACCGACGACGAGAACTAGCACCCTCTCAGGGCAGCCCGTTGAGCGCGCGAACCGCCGTGAACAGATCGCCCTGGTCATAGAAATCGACCGCTAGGAAGTTCGGCAACTGCCTGGCCTCCTGCTGGCACTGCACCGCGCGGCCGTACAACACGTCGTACGCGTTGGCGACCTCGGCGTCCGCCTGCGACGGCGTGTCGAACATCGTGCTGACCCAGTGGTTGACGAGGAACAGCTCGTTGCCCATGGTGCCACGGTTGAGCGCGCAGCTGAAGTCCGCGACCGCGTGGAACGTGTACGGCGTGTCCCAGGTCAGGTCCCACACGTGATGGAACCACGCAGGCGGCGGTCCGCCGTTCTCGGCGGTGATCAGCAGACGGGTGTCGGCGTCGATCATCGTCGCCAGCGTCGGCCGAGCATCATGCATCGCACGCCATCGGCCAGCTCGCGTCGCTGATACTGCCGGTCTCGTCCCCGCTCCCCGCCCTGCAACCCGAAACGACCACCACGAGCGCGAGTCGACGCGTTCCCGCGCCCAGGATCGGGAGGCACTCGCATCTGCGCATGGTCGCAGGATCGCCTCGACGGGAGGAAGCGGTATGCAGGAGCTCGCGCGGCCGGCCGACACCTCGATCGTCCGCGAGCCGCAGCGCGGACACACCATACTCGCGTCCTCACCCGCCATCGCGCCACGCTACCACCACAGGTCGTCATGCGTGGCCGGCAGGTCGAGGACCGGGCCCACCGCGGAAAGTCGCCGCGACGCACCTGCCCGGCTTGACAGCGAGCCTCCCCGCCGCTGTAGTGACTTGCTCCCTGGATCGCCCATGCATAAGCCTACCATTGGACCTCTCGCTGTCGTGATTGCCCTGTCCCTCGGGACAGGTTGCGGAGACTCGACCCAGATCGACACCACGAGCACGGGCGGCGCGAGCACGGGGCCAGCGACCGCGACCGATCCGACCTCGTCGACCGATCCGACCTCGACCACCGGGTCGACCACGGACACGCCGGGTTCGACCAGCGCCCCGACGAGCGAGGCGACGACCGGCCCGTCCAGCGATCCCGCCACCAGCGATCCGACGACCGCGGACACCAGCGGCGACGCCAGCACCGGCACGACCGGCGAGCCGCCGGACCCTGCCATCCCCTTCTTCGAGCCGGGCGTGATCGCCGAGTTCGCGCTCGAGCTGACCCCGGAGGCGATCGACAGCCTCGACGCCGACCCCAAGATCTACGTGCAGGGCGACCTCACCGTCACGCTCGGCGGCGAGGTCACCGTGCTGACCGACATCGGCGTGCGGCTCAAGGGCAACTACGGCTCGTTCCGTACGCTCGACGAGAAGGCCGCGTTCTTGCTCAACTTCGATCGCTACGTCGACGGCCAGCGCCTGTTCGACATGGAGAAGCTCGCCGTCAACAACATGGTTCAGGACCCGAGCATGCAGCGCGAGCAGCTCGGCTACGCCCTGTTCCGCGCCGGCGACGTCCCGGCGCCGCGGGCCGGTTACGCGACGGTGTCGGTCAACGGCGAGCTCTACGGCCTGTACACGACGGTCGAGACGGTCGACAACGAGGAGTTCCTCAAGCACTGGTTCGACGAGGACAAGGGCAACCTGTACGAGGGCGCCTACGGCAGCGACATCGTCACCGACCTCGTGCCGAGCTTCGACCTCGACAACGGCAACAACATCGACTTCATGGATCTGCAGGAGCTGGCGAACGCCCTCGACGCGATCGTCGACCCGGCCGACTTCGTCGTCGAGGCCAGCAAGGTCATCGACCTCGACCGCTTCCTGAGCTTCGCCGCCACCGAGATCTATCTCGGTCACTGGGACGGCTACGCGTGGACGCGCAACAACTTTTATCTGTACCGCGGGCCCGACAAGCGCTGGGTGTTCTTCCCGTGGGGCATCGATCAGACCATGGTCGACAACCTCGGTCCCTTCGGCGGCGAGGGGCGGATCCAGCAGATGTGCGCCGCCTCGCTCGAGTGCCGCATGATGCTGGCCGCCAAGTTCGAGGCGGTCGTCGCCCGCGTCGACAGGCTCGGCCTGGCCGCGCAGGCCCAGACCCTCGCGGACGCTGCGCACGACGCCGCCACCGCCGACCCGCGCAAGGAGTACGCGATCGGCCAGGTCGACGACACCGTCGCGGCCAACATCGAGTTCCTGACCAACCGCGGCAGCACGGTGATCGACGACCTGATCTGCACCGACCCGAGCAAGCTCGACGCTGACATGGACGGCTACAGCGGCTGCAGCGAGGACTGCGACGACGGCGACAAGGCCGTGCACCCCGGCGCCGCCGAGGTGTGCGACCTCGACGACGACAACTGCGATGGCCAGTGGGACAACGACCCGAAGTGCCCGCAGTGCATCCTTAAGAAGCTGCCCGCGCCCGCGATCGGCAGCGCTGCGCTGTGCTTCGGCGCCAGGACCTGGTCACAGGCCGAGGCCGACTGCGTCAAGCAGAAGGGCCACCTGATCGCCATCCATAGTCAGCAGGTGCAGGACTTCGTCGCCGCGCAGGCCTTTGCGATCCAGGACACCGACTGGTGGATCGGCCTGAGCGACAGCAAGAACGAGGGCACCTTCGTGTGGAGCAACGGGAGCAAGCTCGACTTCATGAACTGGAACGGCGGCGAGCCCAACAACGCCGGCGACGAGGACTGCGCCAACATGACGCCAGGAGCCGGCGGCTGGAACGACCTTTTCTGCGAGAACACCCGGCCGTACGTCTGCGCCGTGCCCTGAGTGCCTGACTCGATCAGCCGCGGCGCAGCGGCGCGATGCGCTGGATCGCGGCCCCGGCCGCGTCCGAGAGGCTCACGGCGGCCTCGGCCACGGCGGCGATCCGTCCGGCCGTGCGCACCAGCTCGGCGACGGTCGCGGTCGCCTCGCGCAGCCGCTCGAGCTCGCCGAGCGCGAGCGGACGCAGCTCGCTGCCCGCGAGCGCGAGGCGCTGCTGCTCGTCACGCAGGCGCTGGATGCGGTCGTCGAGCGCCCGGATCTCGTCGTTGACGCCGGCCCAGCGGGCCGCGTGCTCGAGCGGATCGATCGCGTCGAGGCGCGTGCGCAGCAGCTGGCCGACGTCCGCGAGGCCATCGATCGCGGCGGCGACCGCCTCGAGCGCGCCGGGCTCGCGGTGCGTCGGGCTGGGCTGGCTGGGTTGCGGGGGATCGCGGCGGTTGTGCGGCATCGAGGGCTCCTATCGCGGCGGGGTCGTGATGCCCGTGACCGGTTCGCGGCGCAGCTGTCCGGGTGCGATCGTGTCGGGTCCGCGCGGGTCGGGCTTCGTCGGCGGCGGGTCGGAGGGCGGCGTCGTCACAGGGACGTTGGCGGGGCCGGCGTCGATGCTGCCGGGTGGCGGCGGACGGGCGGCCTCCTGCGCCGCGGCGACGCTCGCCTGCACGTCCGCGAGGTCCGCGTCGACCTGCGCGGCCACCTGGGCGCCGTATTCGACGTAGAAGCGCACGCCCTCGGTGTAGCGCAGCGGTCGCGCCAGCCCGAGCAGCTGGCGCACGAAGCGATGCAGCGCCGCACCGTCGATCGCCAGGGCCGTGCGCGCCGCGAGCACGCTCTCCTCCCACTCGAGCCCCTGGTCGCGCACCTCGTACATCGCCTCGCTGCCGGCGACCACGCCGGTGAACAGCGCGAGACGCCTGGCCCGGTCGTCGGTCCCGGCGACCCGCCACTGCGCCAGCGTGCGCGCGTTGTACTGGCCCTGCTCGGCGACCACCTGGCGGCGCTCGACCAGCGCGCGCTGGCGCAGCTGGACGACCGCGCTGCGGGCCGAGGCGAAGGCGGCGGTCTCCGCCTCGAGGCGCTGACCAGCGCTCGCCAGCGCGGCCGCCTGGGTCCGCATCGCCTTTTGCGCGCAGCCGGGCGTCATCAGCGACACCGCGAGCACGGCTGTCCGAAGCGACATGTCAGTACACCCCCCCGGCGACGATGCCGAAGCCGACCGCGCTCACGATGAGCTGGGCGAGCGCCTCCGGGCGAAAGCCGCCGCGCGTGAACTTGGCGAGCTCGGCGACGCCGGCGACCAGATAGACCTCGCGCACCGCCATCGCCGCGCGCGAGCGGTCGATGCTGGCCTCGTGGCGCACGCCGAGGTCGAGCACGTCGGCCTGCTGCTGCGCCGCGCGCCCGAGCGTCCACGCGTTGCTGTACGCGAGCAGCATGCGGGTCGTCTCGTCGCGGCAGGTCGGGTGCTGCTGGGCGTCGATGAACGCTCGCTGCGCGCAGCCCGAGCGCTCGAGCCGCTGGAGGTCGGCGTAGGCCGCGATCAGCTGGGTGTACTCGTCGAGCTGCGCGGTGATGCGGGCGAGGTCGATGCGACGGCGGCGCTCGGCGTGGCCGATCGCCGCGGTGAGCCCGGCCGACTCGACGCGCAGCGTCTCGCGGATCAGGCTGAGCACCGCGACCTCGAACGCGTCGACCACCGCCTCGACGCGCTGGATGCCGGCGATCGTCCCATGCAGCGCGCGCGCCAGCGGCGTCGACACCGTGGTCGCGCCGGCGGGCTTGCGCGTCGGCGCCGAGCCGCCGCGCGCCTCGATCAACTGCGCGAGCGCGGCGAGCTGCTCGCGCAGCTGGATCGCCCGACCCTCGCGGGCCAGCGCCGTGTAGTCCTGGGCGGCCAGCGCCGCGGGCGTCGGGATCTCGCCGAGCGCCGTGAAGGCGCGCTGCACCTGCCCGGGATCGCAGGACGATGAAGCTGACGGAGACCCGATCGCCACCTGTCCCGAAGGTCCGGTCGCGCTGGCCGTGAGGACATGTCCCGAAGACCCTGTCGCGTCGCAGGGCCGGCGCGCCGCCGCGTAGGCGTCGAGGCGGCGCGACAGCTCGGCGTCATGGGCGACCAGCGCGTCGTGGACCGCCGCGGCCGCGGCCGCCGAGCCGCCGAGCCGCCCGCCGTTGCACGCGCTCACACCGGCACAGCCGACCTTGAGAAGTGTCCCGAGGTTGCGCCGACGATCGACGCACAGCCCGCGCACGCGCTGCACCTCGCCGGCGATCACGGGATCGATCTGCACGCCCGGAAGCGGCGGCGCGGCGGGGCAACGCGGCAGCGGGACCGCGGACACACCCGTCGAGCGCGCCCCGACGACGAGGTCGGTGCCGGCCCTGGCCAGCCGCGCCGCGTCGCTCTGCGGGCCCTGCCAGGCCCGTCCCTGCCCGCGCAGCTCGGCGAGCAGGCCGAGGATCGGGTCGGGCCCCGCCGGCCTGACCGGCTCCTTGCGCGCCCGCCCGCCCGTCACTGGCTCGACCACGGGCACGCCGGGCGCGAGCGGCAGGGTCAGGCCGCCGAGCTCGGCGATCCGCCGCGTCAGCTTGCTGCACATCGTCGTCCAGCCGTCGGCCTTGAAGCGCGCGCGGCAGCGCGGGTGCATCAGGATCTCGGTCTCGGGGTCATTCTCGTCGAGCGCGGTCGCCGAGAGCACGTCGAGCAGGTCGCGGTCACGACCGGCCTGACCCCACGCGCGCGCGAGGGCCAGCTCCTGCTCGAGCATGGCCGCGGCCTGCTGCAGCTCGGGCCCGAAGCCCTCCGTCAGACGCGCCGATTTGAGCTCGGTCTGCGCCTGCTGCGAGCCCTCCGCGTCGCGCTCACGATGCAGGTGCGCGCCGCAGGCCGCGATGCCCGTCAGGAGCGCAGCGGAGAGCCAGTACCTGGCACCGAGATGGACACGCTGCATCGAGGACCGCCCCGACTGTCGCACGCCCCTCGCAGCCACACAAGCGGCCACGCCACCGCGACATGGCTGCGCTACCATGCCCGCGCGTGGCACCGTACCGCACCCAGGCGAGCGAAGCGGCTTCGGCTCGCGTTCGCCTGCTCGCGCTGCACCGGCGCCACGCGGGGCTGGTGCGCGGCGTGTTCTACTGGCTCGGCGCCGACCTCGAGGCGATCGACGGCGCGGTGCTCCGCACCTTTCTGCTCGCCGGTCGCCACGGCCCCGCACCCGACGGAGCACCCGACAGAGCACCCGATACCACCCGCGCGTGGCTCGGGCGCCTCGCGTGGCGCGTCGCCACGCGTCCCGACGCGTCCGGGATCGACAGCGCCCCGACCACGACCCCACGCCTGCCGCCCGAGGCCGATCTGCTGGCGCGCTTCCTCGCCACGCACACCAGTACCGCGGCCGAGCGCGCCGTCCTCGTGCTCGCCGAGTTCACCGGGCTCGGTCCGGTCGCGCTCGCCGTGGAGCTCGGCTTCCCCGAGGAGGCCGTGCGCCGGCACCTCACCGCGCTGCGCGAGGCGCTGCTCGCCGACCCCGAGGTCATCGCGCTCGGTGGCCCGCGCGTCGTGCTCCTCGCCAGCCTCGCGCCGTTCCTCGCGGACGCGGCCTGGCAGCGCCGCCACGCCGCCGCGCTCGCCTCGCGCCTGACGACCTCATCACCTGGCCTTTCGGACATGCTCCGAAGACCCACCGGGATCGCCGGCCTCGGCCTCGTCGCGGTCACGATCTTGCTGCTGCTCCGACCCGACCCACCGGCACCCGCTGCCCCGCGCCGGCCGCCGGTCGTGATCGCGGTGCCGCGACCACCGCCGCCGGTCCTCGCTCCACCCCTGCCGTTACCTGTCCCTGCGGCCATGTACCCCGTGCCAGCCCCCGTCCGCAAGGTCGCGCGCCGGGGCGGGTCCCGGCGCGCGCGACCGGACGAGGCCCTCGCCCGGCGAGAGAAGCTGGCCAAGGCACGCGACCCCGGGGCGATCATCGTCGAGCTCGAGATCATCGGCGCCGGCCGCAGATCGCTCCCGAACAACCCCCGCCAGGCGCTCGCCTACGCCGACCAGCACGCCCGCGACTACCCCGACAGCCAGCTCCGTTCACACCGCGCCGAGCTGCGCGTGCGGGCCCTGTGCGCGCTCGGCCGCCGCGACGAGGCCAAAGCCGAGGCCCAGCGTGCCCCGCAGCCCAAGGTGCAGGACGCGCTGCAGACCGCCTGCAAACCCTGACCTTTCGGACAGGTCAGGCTCGCAGCGGCCGCACACTGGCCGCCAGCGCGAAGCCAACGCCCAGCAGACCGGCCATCAGGTACATCGTCAGGTCGTAGATGTGCACCAGGCTGGCTCCCGCGGACAGCGCGGCGATCTCGGCCTCGCGCACGCGCGTGATCAGGATCGGCCCGGCCACACCCGCGGCGCTCCACGCCGTGAGGATCACGCCATGCACCGCCCCGGCGTTGCGCGCCCCGAACATGTCCGCCAAAAACGCCGGGATCGTCGCGAAGCCGCCGCCGTACATCGTGAAGATGACGACCACAGCGACCTGAAACAGCCCCCACTGCCCGGCAGCGCCCATCCCCGGGATCGCGGCGAACAGCACGGCCTGGACCGCGAAGAACAGCATGAACACTGCGCGCCGCCCGATCCAGTCCGAGAGCGTGGCCCAGAAGATCCGGCCGAACGCGTTGAAGCCCGCGATCACCGACAGCATCGCCGCCGCCTGCTCCGGCGTGCGCCGGAACATGTCCTGCATCAGCGGCGAGGCCTGGGCCAGGATCGCGATGCCGGCCGTGACGTTGATGAAGAGCATCCCCCACAGCAGCCAGAACTGACGCGTGCGCACCGCCATCGGCATCGTCAGATCAGAAGCCCCCACCCCGACCGGCGCCGTCCAGCCATCCGGCGTCCAGCCTGGCGCCGGCCGACGTAGCAGCTGCGCCGCGCCGAGCATGATCACCAGGTACGCCCCCCCGAGGATCAGCAGCGTGTCGCTGACTCCGTATGCGCCGATCAACCGCTCCTTGAGCGGCGCGGCGATCAACGCCCCGCCGCCGAAGCCGAGCACCGCCATCCCCGTGGCCAGCCCGCGGCGATCCGGGAACCATTTGATCAGCGCGCTGACCGGCGACACGTACGCGAGCCCGAGTCCCGCCCCGCCGACCACCCCGTAACCGAGGTACAGCAGCCACAGCCAGCCCTGCGCGACGCCGACGCTCCCGAGCATGAGCCCGCCGCCGAACAGCAGCGCCGCGACCGTCGCGGCGCGGCGAGGCCCATGACGCTCGAGCCAGGTCCCGCCGAACGCGGCGCTCAGCCCGAGCAACACGATCGCAACTGAAAACGTGTAAGCCGCCGCGCCGCGCGGCCACGCCGGATGCAGCGCCTCGATCGGCTTATTGAAGACGCTCCACGCGTAGACCGATCCGACGCATAGATGGATCGCCACCGCGGCCGGTGGGATCAGCCAGCGGTCATGACGGCCGGGCATCCCCGCCATCATGCCCGATCACCTGCGTTCGATCTGCCAGCAGGTATGAATTCGCGGGTTGCGGGCGAAGTCCCGCGGGATCGTGTCCCGCGTGATATCCGTGATCGTCAGGTCCGCGAGCGCCCCGGCGTCCATGCGAAACCGGCGAAAGTTGGTCGAGAACAGCAGGACCCCGCCGCGCTCGAGCAAGTTGGCCGCCTCGGTGATCAGCTCGACGTGGTCACGCTGCAGATCGAACTCACCGGCCATGCGCTTCGAATTGGAGAATGTGGGCGGGTCGAGGAAGATCAGACCGTAGCGGCGATGCTCCTGCCGCATCCAGTCGCGGCACTCGGCCGTGACGATCCGATGCTCGGGACCGGTGATGTTGTTGAGGTCGAAGTTCTTGCGCGCCCACGCCGTGTAGGTCGGCGACATGTCGACCGTCGTCGACGCGATCGCCCCGCCCAGCACCGCGTGCACCGTCGCCGATCCGGTGTACGCGAACAGGTTGAGGAACCGGCGCCCGCGCGCCAGCTCGCCGACCCGCATGCGGGTCTTGCGATGATCGAGGAACAGCCCGGTGTCGAGGTAGTCGGTCAGGTTGACGAAGAAGCGCGGCTTGCCCTCACGGACCATCAGCAGCTTGCCCGAGGCCGCCTGCTTGCCATATTGCGAGCCCCCGCGGCTCTTGAGCCGCACCTTGAGGTGGACCTGCTCGCGCGGGATCCCGAGCACCTCGGGGACGACCGCCATCACGTCGCGCAGGCGCGCCTCGGCCTTCTCCGGCTCGATCTCCTTCGGCGCCGCGTACTCCTGAACGTGCGCGTGATCGCCGTAGATGTCGACCGCGACCGCGTACTCCGGGATGTCCGAGTCGTACACGCGATAGCAGTCGAGCCCCTCCTGCGCGGCCCACGGCGCCAGCTGCTTCCGGTTCTTCTCGAGCCGGTTGGCGAACGACGCGGCCGCGTCGCTGCGGACCACCGGACGCTCCGCGCGTGGCCGCTGGATCGCCGCCTCCTCGATCTTGAAGCGGAGCAAGTGCACCGGCAACGCGCCGTTGTAGAGGTCGTAGATCTTCCTGGCGCGCAGGCCGATCGCGTGGCCGAGCTCGCGGTCCTCGAGCAGGATCGCCGCGTCGCCGCCCATGTGGCGGGTCCTCAGCAGCTCGCCGAGCTCGCGGTACAGCGGGCGCAGGTCCTCGCCCTCGCCGACCCGCGCCCCGTACGGCGGGTTGCACACGACGAGCCCCGGTGGCCTGTCCTTTGGGACAGGCGCGAGCAGCTGCTCGCCGAGCGCCCAGCGCTCGACGTGGACCTGCGTGCGCAGCCCGGCGGCCTCGATGTTGCGGTGCGACGCTGCGATCGCCAGGCCCGAGGTGTCGTATCCGCGGATGTCGGGGATCTTGTCGCGGCCCGCCGCGGCGCGCCCGCTGGCCTCGGCGATCAGCTCGCCCCAGATCGCGGGCTCGTGCCGGCGCCAGCCGAGGAAGCCGAAGTAGTCGCGCCCGAGGCCCGGCGCGCGGTCGCCTGCGATCCACGCGCCCTCGATCAACAGCGTCCCCGAGCCGCACATCGGGTCGAGCAAGGGCCCGCCCGCGGCCGCGATCGCCGGCCAGCCGCCGCGCAGTAGCACCGCCGCCGCGAGGTTCTCCTTGAGCGGCGCCATCGCTCCCTCCTCGCGGTAGCCGCGGCGGTGCAGGCTCTCGCCGGAGAGGTCGATCGAGATCACGGCCTCGTCGCGCTCGCTCTCCTGCGCCTGTCCCTGCTGTCCCCGCTGTCCTTGCTGTCCTTGCTGTCCCGTGGGACCTGTCCGTTTGCGCAGGTGCACGTGGATCCGAAGGTCGGGTCGCAGCTTGTCGACCGAGGGCCGGCGGTCGCCGACGCGCAGCTGGTCCACGACCGCGTCCTTGACCCGCTGGGCCCCGTAGGTGGTGTGCACGATCGCAGCGTTGCCGCCGGTGAAGTCGACCGCGAGGGTCTGCGTGCCCTCCATGTGCAGGGACCAGTCGACCGTCAGCGCCGTCCGGTACAGCGCGTCGCCATCATTCGCCGGGCCGCGCGCGAGCTCCAGCAGCACGCGACCGGCGAGGCGCGACCACAGGCACACGCGATAGCCGAGCTGCAACGATCCGCGGAACAGCACCCCGGCGGGTTGCAGCTTGATCGCCACCGCCCCGAGCGCCGTCAGCTCGGCCGCGAGCAGCTCCTCGAGCCCCTTCGGGCAGGTCGCGAAGAACTGAGCTTCCTCGGGCGTCGCCAGCGTCGCGGACATCGCGGCCTCTTAGCACGGCGCGCGGGCGCCCGTACGCCCCCCCACGACCGCGGCGACCGGTTTATGCCGGCGGGACCACGGCCACGGCGCAGCCGGCCACCCCCCGCGAGCGCAGGCGAAATGTCGGGCCACCTGGCATGATCGGCGACCGATCACGCGTACGTGGTACCAGGGAGCGGCGAGGAAACGATGCTCGAACGCCTGCACAACGTCGACTGGAGCGCCCTGACGCACGCCTACGGCCCCGCCGCGGATGTCCCGGAGCTGATCCTGGCCCTCGCGGGATCGGACCGCGAGGCCCGCAAGGACGCCTACTGGGAGCTCTACGGCAACATCTTCCATCAGGGCACGCGCTACCCGGCGACCGCGCCCGCGGTGCCGTTCCTGCTCGAGCTGCTCGCCGATCCCGCGACCCCCGACCGCCACGAGCTCCTGCTCCTGCTGACTCACCTCGTGTGCGGTCAGTTCGGCGTCGCGGCCGACCCCTCGCTCTACGCCGGCGAGCCCGACGGCGCCGCCCTCGACATTGACGACTACGGCACGATCCTGCGCGACGTCTACCGCGCCGGCGAGGCGGGCCTCCCGACCTACCTCGCGCTCGCGACCGACGGCGAGACGGCACACCTGCGGGCCGCGGCGATCTTCATGCTCGCGTGCCTGTGGACCCGCGCCGCCGCGATCGTGCCGGCGCTACAGTCCTGCGTCGCGCGCGAGCCGAGCGCCGTGACCCGCGCGACCGTGGCGTTCGCGCTCGGCCGCCTACAAGGGACCGGCGCCGCCGACCCCTGCCTCGCGCGGCTGCACGCCGACGACCCGGCCCCGCTGGTGCGTCTGCTCGCGGCCGTCGGCCTGGTCCGCGCCGGCGCCGACGCGGCGCCCGACGCAGCGGTCACCACCCTCGTCGCTGCGATCCAGGACCCCGACAGCGTCCCCGGCTACGACCAGCTCCCGTGCGGCGAGCGTGACCTCGCCGGCGACATCGGCCACGTCCTGCGCACCGTCCCGCGGGCGCTCGGCCTGCGCGCCCTCCCGGCCCTTTGCGCGGCCCTCCAGCGCGCCGAGGTCTTCGGCACCGTCGGCCTCGTCGAGGCGATGCTGACCCTCGGCTTCGGTGACCCGCCGAGTGGTCACCGGTTCGACGACGATGAAGAGGCTGGCCTCGAGGACATGTCCGAAATGCCAGCCCCGGAGCCCCTCGACGCGACCCGCCTCACCGCCGGGCAGCGCGAGGTGCTGACCGCGATGGCCCGCACGCACGAGCTGTGGACCGTCGGGAATCTCTTCCATGTGCTACGCAGCCACGGCATCCCGACCGGGCGCGCCGAGCTGTGCGCGCTGCTCGGCCTCGAGCACGTGCGCGACGAGGCCGCCGAGCTGGCGTCACAGGCCCGCTTCCACCGGATCCAATTGCACGACTCCGACGAGGCCGCGACGCTGCTGCGCCGCGCCGTCACGCTGGCCCCCGGCGACGCCGCGCTGTGGCAGCAGCTCTCGCAGGCCCTGCTCGCCGCCGCCGACCCCAACGAGGCGCTGGCCGCCGTCGACCACGCGCTGGCGATCGACCCCACGCTGGCGAGCGCGCACTTCGAGCGTGGCCTCATCATCGTCCACCTCGACCCCGGCGCGGCCGCCGAGGCGTTCGCCCGCGCCGCCGAGCTCGGCCATCAGCCGCTGCAAGCGTGGACCAACCATGCGACCTGCCTGGCGATGATCGGCCGCCGCGACGAGGCCCTGCGGGTCCTCGAGCGCCTCACGAGCGGGCACCCCGAGTTCGCCGAGGGCTGGTACAGCCTCGGGCTCGCGCAGCTCAAGCTCGGCCACCTCGACCCCGCCGTGCACACGCTCGCCCGCGCGATCGACCTCGCCCCCGAGCACGCCAACGCTCACTACGCCCGCGCCTGCGCCCACGCACTCGCAAGCCGCGCCGCGCCGGCGCTGGCGGACATCGCCCGCGCCGTGGCGATCGACCCCGACCTGCGCGCCGCGATCCGCGACGACGCCGACTTCGCCACGATCGCCGACGACCCCGAGTTCCTGCGCCTCACCGCAGGCGACAAGAGGCTCGACGAGAACCTGCGCAACTGACCCGCGCGGCCCCCCAAAGGGCCGTCGCGGCGCTCAGACCCGACTCAGGGGCAGCTCAGGGCATCGGGCTCAGGGCATCGGAATCGTACACAGGCCGACCGTCTCGAGCCCGGGCGGGGCGGTGTCCATCGCGTACCACGGCACGCACTCGAGGCCGGTGCCCGGGCACGACGTCGGCATCTCGGTGGTCTCGCAGAACGGCAGGCAGCAGCCGGTCGCGTTGGCGTCGCAGTCCATCGGCGCCGACGAGGGCGCCGCGCAGTAGTGGCCCTTGTCGCACGCGTTGACGAACTCGCACGGGTTGAAGGCCTGTCCCATGTCGCCCGAGGCATCGAGCACGCAGGTGAACTCCTCGGGGTTCTGCGGGTTCGGGATGCACAGGTTCGCGTTCTCGCAGTCCTGTGTGAGCGGGTCGCACTTGGGCAGGCACAGCGTCAGCACGCCGTCGTTGGAGATGAAGCAGCTGCTGTCGGCGTCGCAGGACGGGTCGGTCTCCGGACCCTTGCACTGCGCGACGCAGGTGCCCTTCATCGTGTCGGACTTGACGTCCCAGCACAGCACCCCGAGGTCGCAGGAGTCGAGCCCGCTGACCGCGCTGCCCTCGACCGTACACTCGTCGCCGGGCTGATCCTTCGCGGGGTTGACCGGCACGCACTTGGTGGCGTTCCACGCGGTGCTGCCGTTGTTGGCCCACGGCATACACTTCTGATCGACGGGACAGTCCTGGTCCCACACGCTGCACTCCTTGCCGCCGATCGGGCCGCCGTCGGGCGGGGTCAGGAAGCCGCCGCCGGTCGATCCCGAGGATTCGCCGGTGTTCGCCGCCGACGTCTCGGCCCCGGTCGTGGTCGGCTGCGTCCCGGTCGTCAGCGGCTCGCTGGTCGCCGCGCCGGTCTCCGACTGTCCGCCGCCGGTGGTCCCATCACCGCTGGTCGAGCCGGCGGAAGGGTTGACCATCGTGTCGCCGTCGGAGTCCTTGTTACAACCGGTGAGAGTACAACCGGCGAGAGCCACGAGCGTGGGGAGAACACAGAGCTTGAGCAGGGTCGATTGCATAAAACGGGTACCTCGAGAAGCGCGCACTTCGACCGATACCACGGCAGGAGCGGAAACGACAACAAGCCGCCGCACCGCGGGTCCGGTCCGGTCCGGTCCGGGTCCGGTCCGGTCCGGTCCGGCGCGCCCCATCACGGGCTCGCCGGACTCACCAGTGGGGTGGCGAGCGGGCCGTGAGCATGCTTGACGCGACGCAGCTACGCGGGTTCACATTTCGGTGGTCAGCCGGGGGCTGCGGACGCGCCGTCGTGCTGGCGGGGCGCAGGCGACAGCCGCGGCCGGCGATGAACTTCTTATCCCTGGCGAACGCGACGTTGACGATGAACGGATTACTCCAGGGCACTACCACCGCACAAACTCATCACGCCGTTGGCCGGGAACTGGAACGGGCGTGCTCAGCCCGACGTCGGCTCGAGCGCGCGTGCGGCCTTGATCAGCTCGCGCAGCTGCTTCGCGCCGAGCTGCGCCGCGGCGGTGCCGAGCTCCGAGAGCAGCTCAGCCTTGCCAGAGTTGCGGTGCTTGCCGCGCGGCAGCAGTTCGCTCGGCTCGCAGCCGAACGCCTGGGCCAGCAGCAGCAGCGACTCGATGCGCGGCGACTTGTAGCCGAGCTCGAGCTTGTTGACCGTCGTCACCGTCAGACCGGTCGCCTTCGCCAGCTCCTCGATCGTGAGGTGCGGCCGCCAGCCAGTCTCGTTCTGCCGCTTGCGGCGGGTCTTCGGCGGCGGAGTCGACGTGCGCCAGTGCCTGATCCGTCGTCCGATTTCCTGGGCTACTTCGTTTTCTGTCATGGTCCGTCGCTGGAGGTGGAGGCCCGAACTCTACAGGCGAGCCCGCCCCCCGGCAAGCGCCGATCTTGCTCTCGGGACCTGTCCCAAAGGCGGGGCGCACCTGGCCCTTGGGTCCGGTCGCTTCGCGGCCCGGACGCATGCGACCAGCGCCTCGCGGGTGCCTCGCCCGAGATGGCCTTTGGGGCAGGCGCACCGGACCCCGCCGCGTCCGTACCATCCACATCATCCACATCATCCACACCATCCACATCATCCACATCATCCACATCATCCACATCATCCACACCATCCACATCATCCACCCGCCTTCACCAGCAGCAACCTCGCCTCCCGCCCCTCGGGTGCGACCGCGCGGTCGGCCGGCCGAGCGCCGCGCCGGTTCGGCGTTTCATGGCCTGCTGCTGCGCGTATGGATGTTCCTGCGCCAGTGGGCGCACACGCCCGGGGGCCTGGGCTACGCTGGCGAGATGTCCTCGTCCGCCGTCGTCGGGTCGCGTCTGCTCTGGGTCCCTCTGCTGATCTGCGGCTGTGGCCTCGGCCTGTTCGGCGACGGCAACGACGGTGACGGTGACGGTGACGATGGTCGCGAGGATGGCGGCGGCGAGGACGGCCAGGTGACGCGCGGCGGCCCGACCGAGGGCGGCTGGGATGCAGGCGGCTGGGAGACGGGCGGACCGACCGAGGGCGGCTGGGATGCGGGCAGCGACAGCCTGCCGACGACCACCGGCATCGAGCCGACCGGCGCCGACAACGAGCTGCCCGAGGGCGACCAGTGCCCGTGCGCCGACGACAACGAGGACATCTATGTCCTCTCCGATGTCGGCACGATCTGGAAGTTCGACCCGCAAAACAACGAGTTCGACTTCATCACCGAGGTCGAGTGCGGCGGCATGACCGACACCTTCTCGATGGGCGTCAGCCGCAAGGCCCGCGCGTGGGTGCAGTACTTCGGCGGCGACCTCTACACCGTCGATCTCAAGGACCCCGGCTCGGCGTGCAAGGACCCCGGCTTCGAGAACGACGAGCCGCTGTTCCCCAACTTCGGCATGGCATTCGTCGCCAACAGCGCCAGCGACCCGTGCGACAAGCTCTACGCGCACTCCGGGATCGATCCCGGGCTGATCGGCGAGGACGTGGGCGCGCTCGGTGTCATCGACCCGACCACCCTCGAGCTGAGCGAGATCGCCAAGATCGACTTCGCGTGGGGCGAGCTGACCGGCACCGGCAACGGCCGCCTGTACGCGTTCCAGGGCTCCACTCCGCCGTTTATCAGCGAGTACGACAAGACCACGGGCGCCATCCTCGCGAGCTGGCCCCTGCCCGGCCTCGACAGCCCGGACGCCTTCGCGTTCGCGGCCTGGGGCGGCGACTTCTACCTGTTCATGACCAGCGGCGACGACTTCCTCGGCAACAGCCGCGTCGTCCACGTCGACTTCGACGAGAGCGACGGCGACGGCATGGCGATCACGACGATCGTCGATCAGGCGCCGATCCGCATCGTCGGCGCCGGTGTGTCGACCTGCGCGCCGCAGTGAGTACCCCTGTCGCCCCCGGGGGGCGCTCGCTAGCGCAGCGCGGACCCGACGCCCGGTACCTCCGCGTCGCCGCTGTGTTAGCGTGAGGACATGAAATGGACCGCTCCGCTCTGCGCTCTGGCCCTGACGTGCGTCGCCTGCGGCGACGATGGCAACCGCACCACCTCGACCACGGCCAACGGCGCCACGATGACCGCGAGCGACGGCACGATCACCGCGAGCGGCGGCTCGACCACGGCGACCACCGCGACCACCGGAACCACCGCCACGACCGGCGACAGCCCGACGGAGCCGACCACCTCGGGAACCAGCGGTGCGAGCCTCCCGGCCACTGATGACACCGGGATGAGCGACACCCTGCCCAAGTTCGACGTCCTCGACACCGGCGACGTCATCACCACCGGCGCCCCCGACATGGGCTGCAAGAAGGTCGACTTCCTGTTCGTGATCGACAACTCCGCGAGCATGGAGGACAACCAGGCCGCCCTGATCGCCAGCTTCCCCGGCTTCATCGACACGATCGAGCAGACGCTCAGCGCCAGTAACGACTACCAGATCATGGTCGTCGACACCGACGACGACGGCCGCTGTAAAAAGCCGTGCGACGCCAACAGCAGCGACTACACGGACTTCTGCGCGATCGTCAAGCCGAACGCCTGCAACGCGAAGCTCGACGCCTGCGACACCACTCGCGGCGCCGGCGTGGTTCACCCGGTCGGACTCTACTCGAGCAACGTCGTCTGTCCGATCACCGGCGGCAACCGCTACATGCTGCCGGCCGAGCCCGATCTGCAGAGCACCTTCGCGTGCGTCGCCAGGGTCGGCACCGCCGGCAACCCCTCCGAGCGGCCGATGAACGGCATGACCGAGGCGCTGTCGTCGACGATCAACGCGCCGGGCGGCTGCAACGCCGGCTTCCTGCGCGACGACGCGATCCTCGTGATCACCTTCATCAGCGACGACCCCAACTACGAGGACAAGGGCACGCCGCAGGAGTGGTACGACGCCGTGCTCGCGTCCAAGCAGGGCAACAAGGACGCGATCGTCGTCGCCGGCCTGATCCCGCAGCCGGCCATGGGCTGCGCCGACAACGGTGACCCCGGCGCGCCCAAGGGCTCGCACTGGGCCGAGTTCATCGCCATGTGGGGCGATCACGGCCTCAGCGGCTCGGTCTGCGAGGCCGACTACTCGCCCTTCTTCACCCAGGCGGTCGCGATCATCGACGACGCCTGCGACAACTTCTTGCCGCCCGGCTGAGCCGCGGATCATGCGTCGTGCGCTGATCATCATGACGCTGGGCACGCCCGCGTGTACCAGCAACCCACGCCCCGCACCCGAGCTCGCGCCGACCCCGGAGGTGGTGCTGACCCCGGGGGTCGCGCCGGTGGTCGTGCCCGTCGCGCCCGCGGTGCAGGTCGAGCCCGCCAGGCCCGCCG
Organism: Nannocystis sp.; assembly: GCA_043752905.1. Classification (GTDB taxonomy): domain Bacteria; phylum Myxococcota_A; class Polyangia; order Nannocystales; family Nannocystaceae; genus Nannocystis. Next base: position 20,434 of record JAYUXQ010000857.1, read on the forward strand.
AGGCAGCGCCGCCGCTGCCGCCCGACGCCGTCGTACCGCCGCAAAACGTCACCGTGGTCGGTCGCCGGCTCGACCACAAGCGCGGCGGGGTCCAGCTCGAGATCGGGTACCCCGTCCTGCGCTTCACGCCAGCCGCCGCGGCCGCGAAGTTCAACGCGCAGATCGCCGAGTTCGTCGGCATCGACGAGACCTACACCGCCGACATCGTCGGGCATCACGAGGCCGAATGCGACGTCTCGCTGGCGAGCCCCCAGCTGCTCGATGTCGAGTGCCGTCGCATGGTCGACACGCGCACCCGGCGGGAGCAGGCCGAGGGGACCGGCGGCGCGCCGGGGGACTACACGCGCGCGGCCTTTCGCGCGTGGCTGACCCCCGAGCTGCCGCCGGTCGACATCCTCGAGATCGTCGGCGACCCCGCGATCGCCGGCGCCTGTGCCACGTTGCTCGCCACCGGCGGCTATCGCCTCGGCGAGTACGGCGTGGAGTGGGAGCTGCGCTTCGGTGACACGCCGCTCGACGACCCGCCGCCCGGCTGCGACGCCTTCGAGTCGCTCGCCTACCACGCGATGAAGCCGGGGACCCCACGCGCGCTCGCCTTCATCGCCGGCATGCTCGCGTCCGATGACACGGGCACCGGCACCGGCACCGACTGATGCTCAGCCGAGCACCGCGGCGCGCGGGTCCCACAGGCTCTCCGCGACGAGATGGACCACGCCGTAAGCCGACTGGATCTTGCCGCTGACCCCGAGCACCGTCGCGGTGCGCAGCAGCAGCTCGTGACGCTCACGCACGGTCGCCCACACGATCACGTTGAGCATCCCCGTCTCGTCCTCGAGCGTCAGGAACGTGACCCCGTGGGCCGTCTGCGGCCGCTGCTTGCAGGTCACCGCGCCGACAGCCTCGGCCGGGCTGCCGTCACGCAGCCGTCGCAGCCGCGCCGAGTCGAGCAGCCCCGCCTCGCGCAGCGCGGGCCGCCACGACGCGATCGGGTGCCCGCGCACGCTGTGCTGCGCGCGGCGATAGTCCCACGCGACCGCCTCGCCGTCGCTCAGCGGCGAGAACAGCGGCTGCTGTCCGCCCGGTGTCATCGCCTCGGGCAACGCGAGCGGGCTGTCCTTGAGGACAGCCATCCCGCGCACCGCCCAGATCGCAGCCCGGCGATCGAGCTTGAAGCCACTCAACGCGCCCGCCTCGGCGAGCGCGTGCAGGGCCGGCCGCGCC
>JAYUXQ010000858.1:0-8763 GCA_043752905.1 Nannocystis sp.
ACACAGGAGCCGCCATCATATGTAATGCCTTGTTCGTCGCCGGACTCACGGCACCAATCGCGGCAGTCCATCATGTGCAGCCGGTCCCCGACGCACGACATGTAACGCGTCCCCTCGCAGTGGTTCACGCCGCTCCTGCAGCGGGTGCCTGGACCGACGCCGCACTGCAACATCCGCGCGTCGTTATATTCATCGAACCCGTACGCGAAGTCATAGCCGTCGAGTTGGCACAACTCGTCATCGGTGGGCGTTTTGTTGGTCGCGGTCGGCTGCACGGCTGGCTTCACAGGTGCGGCGGGCTTCGTCGGCACGGGCGCTGCACGAGTCGCGCAGGCGAGGCCCAGAGTGACGAGGGCGGCCGCCCAGCAGCGCGAGCGAGGCGGGCTCATGCGCTGCCAGCGTACAGGAGTTCGCGCTCACGATGCTGCCAGCGGTCCGCGCCAGGCGCGTTGCGACGGATGTTCGCGCGTGCGCTCGAAGAGGGCCGAGTTCGCCCCGGTGAAGGGAAGATGTCCGAGGGTCTGCACGATGTCGATGCCGGCGCGGTCCTCGTCCGGACGCTGGCGCGGAGGTCGATGAAGACTTCGAAAGTCACTGCGCTCGACGAGGTCGACTCGTGCGTGAGGGGCGGGCGAGGGGTCGCAGAGCGCTATTGGGGTCGCCGACAGCGAGTCGAGCACGCAGGTCCGCCAAATTTTCGCACGTGCGGGGGCGCCGGGGTCGTCCAGGTGGGCGGGGTTTTGCTAAGGTCGCGGGGCTCGCATGGACATCGCCCTCAGCGTCACCCTCGGCCTCCTGTTTTTGGTCACGGCCTTCGCGGCCGTGTTTCTGATGTTCCACCTGTGGGGCTATCCCTTCGACAAGGTGGCCCACAAGAGCGCGGCCCCGGTGGGGTTGATGCGTCTCCACCGGGTCCTCGGTTACGTGTACGTGGTGCTGTACGGGGTGATGATGACCGAGATGGTCCCCCGCCTGTGGACGTACCAGGTCGAGCTGCCCGCCCGCACGGTGATGCACATCTGCTTCGGCCTGCTGATCGGTGCGGTGCTCATCATCAAGATCTCGATCATTCGCTGGTTTCGCCACCTCGAGGAGTGGATGCCGGTGCTCGGGGTGCTGCTGCTGTCGTTCACGCTGCTGCTGACGGGGCTGTCGGTGCCCTTCGCGCTGCGGGAGTACGCGCTGGCGCGCTCGGCGGCGGGTGGTAGCGTCTACAGCGAGGAGAACCGGGTCCGCCTGCTGACGCTGCTGCCGCAGGCGGACATGCCGGAGAACGCCGACCTCGAGGAGATCGCCAGCCCGCACGGGCTCCGCGAGGGCCGCGACGTGCTGGTCACCAAGTGCGTGGTCTGCCACGACCTCAAGACGATCCTCGTGCAGCCGCGCTCGCCGTCGGGCTGGTGGAAGACGGTCGAGCGCATGGCCCTCAAGCCGAGCTTCGCCGACCCGATGAGCCTCGGCGAGCAGTACCTCGTCACCGGCTATCTCGTGGCGATCTCGGGCGACCTGCAAAAGTCGGTCAAGGAGCGCAAGCTGCAGGAGCAAAAGAAGACCGAGGCGATCGCCGGGATGAAGCAGGAGGCGAAAGACGTCACCGCGGGCGCCAAGGAGGCCGCCGCGCCGGGGGCCGCGCTCGAGCTGCCGCCCTTCGACGACGCCGAGGCCACGAAGACCTTCGACACGGTGTGCTCGCAGTGCCACGGGCTCGACGAGGTCGATGCGGCGCCACCGGGCACCGCGGAGGAGGTCAAGAATCTCATTTTGCGCATGATCGCCGAGAACGGGATGGAGGCGTCCAAGGAGCAGCTCGACCTCGTGTATCTCCATATGGTCAAGAAGTATGCGGGGGGGAAGGCCGGCTGATCCGGTCGGTCGGACCCGCAGCCCCGGCCAACGGGCGGGACGGGTGGCCCGCGGGTCGGCCAGGTGATGCGCTGTGCGCGAGGCAAGTGCCCGAAAGGACACATGAGCGAGCTGGGCACGCGATGCGCAAGGAGGACCGGCATGGCAGTCCTTCGTTCATCCAAGAATTCTGACAACAACAATGGTACCGGGGAGGTCCGGTCGATCATCGGCAAGGCGATCGACGCGATCGTTCAACGGTTCGGCAAGGGTGCGATCATGGCGCTGGGTGGTGACCCCGGCGAGCGGCCCAGCTACGAGGTGGTATCGACCGGCTCGCTCAACCTCGACAAGGCGCTCGGCATCGGCGGTCTGCCGCGCGGGCGCATCATCGAGATCTACGGGCCGGAGTCCTCTGGCAAGACGACGCTGACGCTGCACTTGATTGCAGAGGCGCAAAAGGCCGGGCTCGTGTGCGCGTTCATCGACGCCGAGCACGCGCTCGACGTGAAGTACGCGGCGAAGCTGGGGGTCAAGCTCGACGAGGTGCTGATCTCGCAGCCGGATTGCGGGGAGCAGGCGCTGGAGATCGTCGATACGCTGGCGCGGACCGGCGGGGTCGGGCTCATCGTCGTCGACTCGGTCGCGGCGCTGATCCCCCGGGCGGAGCTGGAGGGGGACATGGGCGACCAGCACCTCGGCCTGCAGGCCCGGCTGATGAGTCAGGCGATGCGGAAAATGTCGGGGGTCGCGCACACGACCGGGACGATGATCGTGTTCATCAATCAATTGCGGCACAAGATCGGCGTGACCTTCGGTTCGCCGGAGGTGACGACCGGCGGCAATGCGCTCAAATACTTCGCGAGCGTGCGGCTCGACATTCGTCGAATTGCCACGGTCAAGGACGGCGAGGACGCGGTGGCGACGCGGGCGCGGGTGAAGGTGGTCAAGAACAAGTGCGCGCCGCCGTTTACCGAGGCACAGTTCGAGATCGCGTTCGGCACGGGCATCAATCGCGACGCGGAGATCCTCGACTGGGGGCTCGAGCGCGGCGTGATCGTCAAGGCGGGGAGCTGGTTCTCGCTCGGTGACATCCGGATCGGGCAGGGGCGGGCCAACTCGCTGGAGTGGCTGACGCAGCACCCGGTCGAGCGCGACGCCCTGCTCGCGCGGGCGATGATCGACCTCGGCGCGACCGGGGCGGCGGTGCCCGTCATCGAGGCGATGGCGGCCTGATCGTGGGCCTTGAACGCGCCGCGCAGCGGTGCGGCGTCCGGCGAGCGGCGCACGGCGCGACGGCTACAGCGAGGTGGCAGCGCGGTGGAATGCGGGCCGGAGCTGGACGATCGCCGGGTTGTCGCGGGTCGGGTGCACGCGGTTGCTGAGCAACATCGCGATGACCGGGCCGCGGCGGTCCGGTGGGGTCGGGTCGAGCCACAGGCTGGTGCCGGTGTAGCCGAGGTGGCCGGCGGCGGCGGATGAGAGGGCGCTGCCGGTCGAGCCGCTGCCGTCCGGGTTGGGGCCGTCCCAGCCGAGTCGGCGCGTCGAGCCCGGGACCGGCGAGACGTGCTCGAGGAAGGTCCGGCGCCACCTGTCCTCAAGGCCAGGTATGCCGCCGAGCAGCCAGCCACGCGCGACCTCGAGCACGGCCTCGGCGTCGCCGAACAGGCCGGCGTGGCCGGCGACGCCGTTCATCACGAAGGCGTTGTCGTCGTGGACCTCGTAGTGGGCGACCCTCGCGGGCGCGCGGCAAGCGAACCAGTCCGGCGGGCCCGAGGGGTGCAGGGCGGGGTCGTAGACCTCGGTGGGGACTACGAGGGCCTGTTCGGCGGTGGTGCCTCCGCGGGCGCCTTGCAGGCGGTGGAAGGCGAGGCGGGGGACGACGCCGGCGTCGAGGCCGAGCGGCCAGGCGACGCGGTCGGCGAACACGCGGTCGAGCGGGGCGGCGAACGCTCGCTCGAGCCAGGCGCCGAGGACCATAAAGCCGAGGTCGCTGTAGATCGCCTGCGTGCCGGCGATGTAGGCCGGCGGGGTGGCGCAGACGCGCTCGAGCACGCGCGCGGCGGGGCCGCGGCGGCCGAGCTCGGCGAAGTACGCACGATGCGCGGCGAGCCCGGCGCTGTGGCGAAGGAGGTCGGCGAGGGTGGCGTCGGGGCAGGCGGTCGACCACGGCGCCGGGACCTCGCTGGCGAGCGCGAGCCGGCCCTCGGACACGGCGATCGCGGCGAGCGTGGTGGTACACAGGACCTTGGTCAGCGAGGCGAGGTCGTAGACGGCGTCGCGGGTGACGCCGCGAAAGCGCTCGGGGGCGTCGGCGTGGGTGGCGAAGTGGCCGTGGGCCTCGTGATAGAGGGTGGCCCCGTCGCGCCAGACGAGCGCGACGCAGCCGGGGAACACGGCGTCGGCGACGGCGCCCTCGAGCAGCTCGAAGAGTCCTCGCTGCGGATCGCGTGCGGTCACGCCGGGGAGCTTGCCCGAGCGGTGGGGAGCTTGCTATGCCCCCCGCGATGATCGACGGACAGGTGGAGGCTCTGGAGGCGGCGCGGCGCCGGTTGATCGTCGCGCTGGACGTGCCGGACCGGCACGCGGCCCTCAACGCGGCGTTTCGGCTGGAGGGGCACGTGGGCATGCTAAAGGTCGGGCTGGAGCTGTTCGTGGCCGAGGGCCCAGACGTGGTCCGCCAGCTGCGCCGCGAGTGCCCGGACCTCGAGATCTTCCTCGACCTCAAGCTGCACGACATCCCCAACACGATGGCCGGGGCGCTGCGCAGCGCCCGTTCGCTGGGGGCCCGCTTCATCACGGTGCACGCGGGCTCGGGCGTCGAGCACCTGCGCGCGTGCGTGGAGGCGGCGGGCCCATGGCTCGGGGTGCTCGCGGTGACGGTGCTGACGAGCCAGGATGCTGCCGCCTGCGCCGAGGCCGGGCACACGCGCTCGCTGGCGGAGATCGTGGCCATGCGGGCGGCGGCGGCCCACACGGCGGGCTGCGCCGGTCTGGTGTGCAGTGGCCAGGAGCTGGCGCGCGTCCGCGAGGCGGCGCCGGGTCTGGTGTACGTGGTGCCGGGGATCCGCCCGGGGGGGGGCGAGAGCGGCGACCAGAAGCGGGTGATGACGCCGCGCGAGGCGATCGCGGCCGGTGCGGGGTACCTCGTCGTCGGCCGGCCGATCCTCGGCGCGGCCGATCCCGCCGCGGCCGCCGACGCGATCGTGGCCGAGATGGCCGGTTTCTAACCAGGGCTCGCGCGCGCGCTGGAGCCTGTCCATCGGGACAGGTCCCGGCGTGCGGTCGGCGGGTGAGAGGGCCTCGACCGGTCGACGGGGGCTTGCTCGTCCGAACCCGGACGTGGTCCCCTCGCGTGGATGAACCAGGATCCTCGTCCCTCTTTGTACGATCGCCTCGGTGGGGTCTATGCGATCGCCGTGGTCGTCGATGACTTCATCGACCGCATCATGACCGACCCGCGGCTCAACGCGAATCCGCTCGTCGACGAGGCGCACCACCGTGTCACGCCGCCAGGCTTCAAATATCTGGTCACGGAGATGGTCTGCTGGGCGACCGGCGGCCCGCAGCAGTACAGCGGCCGTAACATGAAGGACTCGCACGCGCACCTGAAGATCACGGCGACCGAGTGGGACGCGTTCGCCGACGACTTTGCGACCACGCTGGCGAAGTTCAACGTGCCCGAGGCCGAGAGCGCCGAGCTGTTCGCGATCCTCGGCAGCACCCGCGGCGACATCGTCGTCGGGTGAGCAGCTACGAGGCCGCGAGGCGGGCGTTCACCCGATCGTCGGCAGGGGATCGGCGATGATGAGCGGGCAGCCGGTGCGGGCGCGGACCTCGTCGACGGTGATGTCCGCGGCTATTTCGGCGAGCTCGAGGCCCCGGGGGGTGACGCGGAAGTAGCCGAGGTCGGTGGCGATCTCGTGGACGACGGCCTTGCCGGTCAGCGGGAGGGAGCACTGGCGGACGAGCTTGGGCTGGCCGTCCTTGTTGTTGTGTTCCATGCAGACGATGACGCGACGGGCGCCGGCGACGAGGTCCATGGCGCCGCCCATGCCCTTGACCTTCTTGCCGGGGATCATCCAGTTGGCGAGGTCGCCGTGCTCGCTGACCTCCATGGCGCCGAGGATGCACAGGTCGATGTGGCCGCCGCGGATCATGGCGAAGCTCTCGGGGCTGCCGAAGAAGGAGGCGCCGGGGACGAAGGTGACGGTCTGCTTGCCGGCGTTGATGAGGTCGGGGTCGACGGCGTCGTCGGCGGGGAAGGGCCCGAGGCCGAGCAGGCCGTTCTCACTTTGCAGCACGACGTCGATGCCGGGCGGGATGTTGTTGGCGACGAGGGTCGGCATGCCGATGCCGAGGTTGACGTAGTAGCCGTCGCGCAGCTCCCTGGCGACGCGCTGAACGATCTGGTCACGGGAGAGGGGCATGGGCGGACCTTGGACGGGGGAGCGCGGAGTCTAGCGTACGGAGGCGAAGTCGAGGAGGCGCGGCGGGGGCTCGCCGCGGGCCTGTACGCGGCCCTCGGCGGTGACGTCGGCGCCGGACCAGGCGGGGGTGCGGGCGAGGTCGGTCGGGCTGGGCTGGCTGGGCGGGCCGTCGGGCTCGCGGGGTGGCTCGACGGCGGCGATCTTGTTGCGGTCGAGGCGGACCCAGGCGCGCGCGCCGTCGGGACCTACCACCAACGGGCGGCGTAGCCTGTCCTCGAGGACAGGCAGGAGGTCGGCGGACTCGAGGCCGACGAGGCGGTGGATCGCCTGGGCCTGCGCGAGGGCGGAGGCGCAGTCGAAGCGGCACGGGGCGAAGCTGATCAGGCGGATGTGGTGGGCCATCAGGAGGTTGTTGAGGCGCCAGTCGGGGCGCGGGACCCAGGCCTCGTGCACGTGCACGTAGTCGGGGTCGTGGCGGTCGCGGTCGCCGTCACGCAGGAGGCCGCTGCCGCGGCGGGTGCGTTCGGCGAAGGCGTCGACGCAGCAGCGGGGGTAGCCGAGGCGAGCGCCGAACTCGCGGGTGAAGAAGGCCTTGTCGCGCGGGGTGGTCTTCGGGTCGAGGAGGTGGGCCTCGGCGGCGCGCAGGCCGGCGGCGGCCTGGGGGGTGCCGCCGATGTAGAGCAGGACGCGGGGGCGTCGCTCGAGGCCGATGCGGCCGTGGGTCATGACGACGGAGCAGCCGAAGCGCTGGTATCGCTCGGCGATCGCGGGGGCGGAGACGACGTCGGCGGAGACGCGGATCCCCGGCTTGATGCCGGCGCGCAGGGCCAGCCACTCGGTGTCGACGCGCTCCATCCAGAAGTCAGGTGGCCGCGCGGGTCGACGTGGTGGTGCGAAACTCGATCGGCTTGCTGTAGCGATCGCCCTGGAGGATCCGCTGGACGTAGATGCCGGGGGTGTGGATGTGGTCGGGGTCGAGGCTGCCGGCGGGGACGAGCTCCTCGACCTCGGCGATCGTGACCTTCGCGGCGGTCGCCATCGCCTGATTGAAGTTGTTGGCGGTGCGGCGATAGATGAGGTTGCCGTGGGTGTCGCCTCTCCAGGCCTTGACGATCGCAAAGTCGGCGCGCAGCGGAGCCTCGAGCACGTACCAGCGGCCGTCGATCTCGCGCACCTCCTTGCCCTCGGCGATGGGGGTGCCGTAGCCGGTCGGGGTGTAGAACCCGCCGATGCCGGCGCCGCCGGCCCGGATGCGCTCGGCCAGGGTGCCCTGCGGGACCAGGGTGACTTTGAGCTGGCCGGACAGGTAGAGCTTCTCAAAAGTCTTGTTCTCGCCGACGTACGACGAGGTCATGCTGCGCACCTGACCATTGGCGAGCAGGAGGCCGAGGCCGGCGCCGTCGACCCCGCAGTTGTTGGAGATGATGTCGAGGTCGCGGACGTTCTTGCGGAGGATCGCGTGGATGAGGTGCTCGGGGTTGCCGCACAGGCCAAAGCCGCCGCTCATCAGGGTGATGCCGTCGGTCATGTCGGCGACGGCCTCGTCGAAGCTCGCGTGGGTCTTGTCCATGGCGTCGCGAGTGTCCCCCGGTGGGCCAGGGGCTGGCAAGCGTCAGCCGAAGCCGGCGAGCTTGCCGGGCAGGCCGGCGATCGGCGCGGGCGGGGGGCCCGGGTGGGCCCTTGCGTGTTCGATCTCCGCCTGCAACGCCCGGGCTTGCAGCTGGCTCAGCTCGGGCAGCAGGCGCTGGTTGGTGGCGCTGAGCTGCTTGAGCAGGGCGTTGCTGGCGAAGATCGTGCCGTCGGCGACGGCGGCGTAGAGGTCGTCGAAGGCGCGGGCGTCCTCGGGGGCGAGCGTGGTGGTGCTGGCAGGCCGGTCCTGGGTGCGGTGCTCGGGCTTGACGGCGGTCAGCGCGGCGCCGAGGTCACCGCGGCCGATCCACTCGAGGACGGCGGCGATCGTCGCCTCGGGGTCGGCGAGCACATTGGCGTAGCTGAGCAGGCGCGCGGGGTAGCGACGCAGGGTGATGTCGCGGACCAGTGAGAAGTTCTCGAGCCACCATTCGTACACGGCCGGCATGCCGGGGCGAAACTCCGGGGCGGCCCCGCCGGGGTGGCGCGCGGCGTCCTCGATCGCGTAGAGGCGGGCGATCGAGGCCTCGTACTCCTGCCATGGGCGCATGTTGGCGATCAGGTGGCCGATGTACGCGCGCTCGCTGCGGATCACGCCGGGGATGAACACCTTGACCGCGTAGCCGGCGACGTGCTCCGGCAGGAAGTAGCGGCCGGTGACCGGGTGCGGGTTGGTCGCGAAGTAAATACCGTTGCGCAGCAGCGACTCGTAGAAGCCGTCCGGGTTGGCGGCCTTGAGTGCGCCGACGAAGGCGGTCGGGAACGCCTCACCGAGCACCGGCAGGCCGGCGGCGCGTAGCACCTGCATCCACATCGAGGTGCCGCTGCGCTTGGTGCCGCTGACGAAGATCATCATGGCGGC
>JAYUXQ010000859.1:0-8755 GCA_043752905.1 Nannocystis sp.
TGCCTGCGCAGCGTCTCCTCGCTGAGGCGCTGACGCGCCTGCTGGAACTCGGCGACGTTGTACTTCTCGTACACGGCCTGCTCCTCGGGCGTGGCCTGCTTGAGGAAGGCCAGCGTACGCGCCACGCAGAACGCCTTGTCGATCTGCTTGCTCTTGGAATAGATGTTGAAGAGCGCGTGGTACGACGCGTAGCGGAACGGCTCCTGGGAGATCAGGATCTGATGCTCCTTGACGGCCTGGGTGGCGAACTCGGTCGGGTTGTCGGCCGAGAGCGCCTCGTACAGCTCCGCCAACAAGAAGTGGCGTTCCACGTTGGTCGGGTCGAGCTTGGCAGCGACCTCGAAGGCAGCCGCGGCGGCCTTGAAGTCCTTGAGCCGGGTCCGATAGATCTCGGCCAGGTTGCTCCACAGGGTGACCTTGAGGTCCGACCCGTCGTTCTGCGGCAGACGCTTGAGCATCTTGCGGTACGAGCGCTCGAGGGTCTTCCAGTCCTTGGACTTGGTGACCATCGTGTCGATCGCCTGGAAGGCCTTGAGGAAGCTCGGGTCGTCGTCGAGGACCATGTTGAAGCGGTCGATCGCCTCGTCGTGGGCCTTGATCTCGTCACGAAGGAGCACCGCGGCGGTGTAGTTGTAGCGAGACTTGCGCTTCGGGTCCGTCTCGATCTCGACGATGCGGTCGATGATCCGGATCGAATCTTCCCACTGCTTGTTCTTGGTGTAGATGTCGAGCAGCGTGTGGAGGAGCGGGTAGTCCTTGGGCTGGAGGTCGAGGGCGCTCGAGTACGCCACCGCCGACTTCTGCCAGTTGCCGAGCTTCTCCAGATAGAGATTGCCGATTTCCTTGTAGATGTCGGCCTGCTTCTCGCCGTCCGCCACGTCGATCATGGCCCGCTTGGCCGAGATGACGCCCTCCCAGTCGTTTGCAGCCGTCTGGAGGTCGATGACCGCGTTGAGCGTGTTCAGATCGTGGGCATCGACCTCGAGCGCCTTCTCGAGATAGTTGAGCGCCTTGCGCGGCTCGTTCTGCCGTTTCTTGATCATGCCGAGGCGGTAGTAGACAAGGACCGTCTCCTCGGAGCTCTGGGTCTCGCGGTGCTGGACCAGGATCGTCTGGTACAGCTTGAACGCCTTCTCCCAGTCCTCCTTCTCGAACAGCAGGTCGGCCATGCCGACGAGCACGTCCCGGTTGGTCGAGTCGAGGTCGTAGGCCTTGCGGTACTGCTTGAGCGCCTTCTCGGAGTTGCCGAGCGCGCGGGCGACCTTGGCGGCGCGCAGGAACAGGTCGCGCTGGTCCGGCTCGCTGAGCCCGAGCTGCTCCGTCTTGCGGGTCAGCACGTCGTAGATCGGGTCGGCGCCGACGAAGTTGTTGTCGTCGTAATAGATCTGGCCGAGCACGCGGCCGACCTTGACGTGCTCCGGGTCGAGCTCGAGCACCTTGGCGAACAGGGCGACCGCCTTGTCCTTCTTGTCGAGCTCCTCGTAGTAGATGAAGCCGGCCTCGGCCGCGAGGTTGGTCTTCTCCAGCTTGAAGGTCGAGTACTCGACCGCCGCCTCGAGGTTGCGGGCCGCCTTGAGCCAGTCGCGCCGATTCTTGTAGAGCTCGGCGAGGCTGATGAGGGCGGGCACGTACCCGGGGTTGATCTCGAGGGCCTGGGTCAGCCGGAACTCGGACTGATCGGCCTGGTCGAGCTTCTGCTGGTAGACCTGACCCATGCGGGTGAGGTGCTGGACCCGCAGCTCGGGCTCCTTCGACAGGTCGACGAGCTTGCCGAGGGTCTTGATCGCCGACTGCCAGTCCTCGATCTGCTCCTGCAAACGAGCGAGGGTGACCGCCGCGTCGTAGTGCTGGGGGTTGATCTCGAGGATCTCCGCGTAGGTCTCGATCGCACGATCGATGTCCTGGATCTGCTTCTCGTAGGTCTGGCCCATGGCCAGGAGCAGCTCGATCTTGCCGGCCGGGGCCTGCGTGACCTCGATGTGGTTGCGGTAGGTCTCAACCAGCTCCGTCCACTTCTCGAGGCGGACGTACAGGTCCTCGAGCTGGCGGTAGGTGACATCCCGATGCTTGTCGAGCATCAGGATCTTCTCGAGCATCTCCGTCGCGCGCAGCGGGTCGTCGGCGAGGTTGACCAGCGCGGCGGCCATCCGGTCGTAGATCCCGATCTGCTCGTTCTTGTCGTTGGTCGCGTCGAGCTCGGCCTCGAGGACGTTCAAGTACTCGGGGACCTGGTTACCGGCGAGGTACAAGCGCTCGAGGGCCGACAGCGCGTCGCGGTCGGAGGGCTCCGAGTCGAGGATGCTGCGGTAAGTCTCGATCGAGGCGGTCGGGTTGTGGATCTGAACGTCCTGGACGCCGCCGATGCGCTTGCGCAGGGCGATGACCCGATCGGGCTCGTCGAGGGTGCCGACGCGGCGCTCGAGCACGTTGACGAGGTCCTGCCACTGACCCTGGCTCTCGTGCAGACGCGCGAGGTTGTCGAGGGCAGTGATGTTCTCGGCGTCGATCTCGAGGACGCGGCGGTAGCTCTCGATCGAGGCCGGGATGTCGGCGAGACCGGTGTCCTGGACCTCGGCGAGGCTCAGCAGCGTGCGCACCTGGACGTTCGGGTCCTGCTCGAGCGGGACCACGCGGGTGAGGGTCCTGGCCAGCTCCGCGTTGTTGTTCGAGCGGCGGTAGAAGCTCGCCATCTCCCGCAGCGCATTGACGCTGTTGGGGTTGAGCTTGAGGGCCTCCTCGAGGCTCTTGAGGCCGTAGTCGACGCGGTTGAGGTGCTCGCCGTACCAGCGACCGATCTTGACCCACAGCTCACTTTGCTCGGTCTTGTCCTCGATCGTGCGAACGATGCCGTTGTACTCGTTGAGCAGCTCGCCCCACTTGTTGGCGGCGGTGGCGAGACGCTCGAGCTCCCGCGAGGTGTCCTCGTTGGCGTAGTCGATGTTGAACGCGTACTTGAGCGACTCGAAGGCGCCCTCGGGGTCGCCGAGGTTGGCTTCGTAGACATGCGCCATCTTCTGGGAGACCTGGACCTTGAAGCCCGGCTCCTCGAAGATCTCGACCTGACGCAGGAACAGCTCGATCAGCGGGCCCCAGTCCTCGGTCTCGCGGTAAATGGCCTCCAGCGCGTCGTGGGCGGGCATGTAGGTCTGGTCGAGCTCGAGGATCTCGAGATAGACGCCAGCGGCCTCGGTCTTGTTGCCGATCTGTTGCTCCCAGATCCCGGCGACTTGCATGAGCACGTCGATCTTCTCGGGGACGGTCTCGACGACCTTGCCCTTGCGCTCGAGGACCTGCACGACCTCCTGCCAGCGGGCCTCGCCGCTGTACAGGCGCTCGAGCGCCGCGAGGGCCTCGAGACTGTTGGGCTCGAGCTCAACGACGTGGCGCCACGCGTCGATCGACGCGTTGGTGTCCATCAGGTACTCGGCCTGGATCCGGCCGACCTGCGCGTAGTAGTCGCGGGTCTGGTCGGCCCCGAGCACGCCCGGACCGAGGTCGATCAGGCGCGTCAGGATGTCGTTGAGCTCGACCCAGCTCTCGTTGTGCTGGTAGATGCGGTGCAGGGCGGTCAGCGTCTCGACGTCGCGGCCGTTGAGCTCGAGGGCGTTGAGCCACGAGTCGAGGGCGTTGCGGTCCTTGCTCAGGCGGTCGCCGTAGACCTTGCCGAGGGTCTGGTAGATGTGGACCTTTTGGTTGGTGTCATGGACGGCGTAGACTTGGCGCTCGAGTACCTCGGCCAGCTCTTCCCACCGCTCCGCGCGCTCGTGGAGGCCCGCGAGCTCGCCGAGCGCGAGGGCATCCTCACCGCGGAAGTCGATGACCTTGGTCCACAGATCGACGGCGTCGGACTCACGGCCGAGAGCCTCGGACGAGAGCTTGGCCATGCGCTGGTAGCAGGCCGCGGTGTCCTCGTCGGTGTTAGCGATCGAGGACATCTTCTCGTAGGTGTTGTACAGGTCCTGCCAGCGCCGGGCGGACATGTAAAGCGCCTCGAGACGCTCGAGCGCGGGCAGGTTGCTCGCGTCGATGTCGATCGCGCGGTTGTACGCGGCGATCGCCGCCTCTGGGTTGGCCAGCCACTGCTCGTAGGCGCTGGCGAGGCGCATCTCGAGGTCGACGAGGACCTCGCCGTCCATCGTGCCCTTGATGCGGCGCTGCAGCACATCGGCGAGCTCCTCCCACGCGCCCGACTGCGTGTACAGCCGGTCGAGGGCGGCGAGCGCCTCGGCGTGCTCGGCGTTGAGCGCCAGCACCTTGTTGTAAGCCGGGATGGCCCGACCGGCCTCGTTCATGCGGCGGTCGAGGACCTGGGCGGAGCGCAGCAGCACGGCGAGGCGCACGTCCGGGTTGAGCTCGGGGTTCTCGAGCACCTGGTCGCCGACGTCGACGATGTAGTTCCACTCCGTGGTGATCTCGGCGAGGCGGTCGAGCTGCTCGTTGACGCCCTCGCTGGTCGGGTCGTCCATGTAGGCGCGCAGCCACCAGTAGAAGGCCTGCCCGGCGTCGCCGAGCTGGTTCTCGCAGATCTCGGCGGTGCTGCGGATGATCTCGAGGCGCTCGGCGACGTCGGCCGTCGCATTGAGCTTCACATCCGCCAATTTGATCAGGGCTTCCCAGTTGCGCGAAGCCTGATACAGCGGTTCGAGGATCGCGGCGATCTCGGCCTGGTGCTCACCCTCGGTGAAGATGAGCTCGAGGGCGCCGCGGGTCTGCCCGTGATCCGGATCGATGTCGAGGATCGCCCGGTAGGCCTCGATGGCCTGCGGCAGGTTGTTCATGTTGTTCTGGTAAATCTGGCCCATGCGGTGCTGCAGGGCGATGATCTCCGTCTCCTCGGACGTGATCGCGATCTGACGGCGCAGGTTCTCGACCAACTGAGGCCAGCGCTCGAGGCCGGTGAAGATGCGGTCGAGCTGCGCGATGGCCTCGCGGTTCTCACCGTCAATCTCGAGGATCGCCAGGTAGCGGGCGACGGCGTCGTCGACCCGGCCGAGGCGAACCTCGAGGACCTGCGCGAGGCGGTGGATCATGCCCACCTTGGTCGCGGGGTCGAGGATGTTCTCGGCCTGCTCGGCGAGCAGACCGGCGAGCTTCTCCCACTCGCTGGTGACCTCGGCGAGGCGGTGCAGCTGCTCGATGGTCGACTCGAGGGTCGGGTCGAGCGCGAGGGCGCGAGCGTAGGCCGCGAACGCCTGTTCGTACTGCTGGAGCTGCCGCTCGTAGATCGCGGCGATCATGTGCAGGCGCTCGATCTGTCCGGTCGGGTCCTGCGTGTTGCGGACCATCACCTCGTAGATGTCGACGAGCTTCTCCCACTCGGCGAGTTGATCGTAGAGCGGCGCGAGCACCTCGGCGGCGAGCATCGGCTCGTTGGTGCCATGGACGATGCGATCGAGGGCGGCGATCGTCGGCGCGTGGTCGGGGGTGTGCGCGAGGGTCTCGCGGTAGGCCTCGACGGCTCGGACCATGTCCGCGAGCTGGTTCTCCCACAGGGCACCGATGCGGTGGCGCAGCTCGGTCTTCTCCTCGCGGGCGGGCGCCACGTCGACGGCGCGCTCGAGGATGCTGAGCTGGTCGCTCCAGCGCTCGGCCTGGCCGAACAGGCGATCGAGCGCCTGGATCGCATGGTAGTCCGCGGGCTGGATGTCGAGGATCGCCTGGTAGGTCTCGATGGCGTGCTCGACGTCGCCGAGCTTCTGGTCGTAGACCTGACCGAGCAGGTGCAACCAGTGCGTGCGGTACTCGGGCTCGGTGGCGAGCTCGGTCTTGCGGCGGTAGATTTCGCGCAGCGGCTCCCACGCCTCGGTGGTGACGTAGAGCTTGTCGAGGGCGTCGAGCGCCGAGGCGTCGGCGTCGTCGATGGCGAGGACCTGCTGGTACAGCCCGATCGCGCCGGGCAGGTCGGTCATCTGGACCTCACGGATCTGGGCGGCGTAGAGCAGCAGGCTCTTGCGGTCGTCGACCGAGCTGACCATCTCCGACTTGCGGACCACCGCGTTGACGAGGGCCTCGAAGTTGTTCTGGTTGATGTGGACCTGGATCAGGGCGTCGACGGCCTCGAAATTGGCGGGGTCGATGCCGAGGATGCGATCGTAGGACGCCGCGGCCTTGGCCGCGTCGGCGAGGATCGTCTCGTGGATCTGGGCGATCTTCACGAGCAGGCGGATGATGAGCTGGTCGTCGACGATGTCGGGGATCGACTCGTCGTAGAGGGCGACGAGCTGCTGGTAGGCGCCCATCTGCCGCGCGAGCCCCTCGAGGCGCTCCTGCGTCAGGGGGTTGGCCGGGTCGACCTTGAACGCGCGGCCGAGGGCCTCGAAGGCCTTGCTCTGGTCATCAAGCCCGGTCTCTTGCAGCTCGGCGATGCGGTGCAGGAGCTGGATCTTCTCCTCGGGCTCCTGCGAGTGGGCGACCATGATCTCGTAGGACTGGATCAGGCGCGGCCAGTTGTTGGCGGCGTTGTAGTACGGGAGCAACACGCGGGCGACGGTGAGCTGCTGCGACTCGTTGGTCAGCAATGTCTCGAGAGCAGCAAGGGCGGTCGCGTTGCTCGGGTCGATCGCCAGGGCGCGGTTGTAGGTCTCGACGGCCTGGGCGGCCTGGTCGAGCTTGGTCAGGCGCAGCTCACCGAGGCGGAGGTTGAGCTCCACCTGGGCGGTCGGGTCGTGCGAGAGGGTCAGCTGACGCTCGAGGTTCTCGGCCAGCTCGGTCCACGCGCCGCGGGCGAGGTAGAGGCGGTCGAGGGCGACGATCGCTTGCAGGTTCTCGAAGTCGTCGGCGAGGATCTCGTTGTAGGTCGCGATCGCCTCTTCCTTCTGGGCGAGCATCTCGTCCTGCAGGTAAGCGATGCGAAAGCGCAGGTCCTGGCGCGCAGCCGGGTCACCCGTGAGCGTGACCTTGCTGCGGTACACGCCGAGCAGGTCGGCCCAGTTCTGGTCGCGGCTGTACAGCTTGTCGAGCGCCTCGAGGGCGGCGACGTTGTCGGAGTCGACCTCGAGCGCCTTGCGGTAGTTCTCGATCGCCTTGGGGGCGTTGCCGAGGCGCTGGTCGTAGAGCGCGGCGAGCTTCATCAGCAGGCTGCGCTGGAGGTCGCTCGGGAGGTCGCCGGCGACGGCCTCCTCGTAGAGCGCCGCGAAGTCGGCGAAGCGGTCCTCGATCTGGGCGATCTTCTCGAGCTCCTCCTGAGCGGTCTCATTATGAGGGTCCTGGCGGAACGCGCGGGAGTATGCATCGAAGGCGCCCGCGGAGTTGCCGATCGTCTGCGCGAGGATCGATCCAATACGCAGCAGGAGCTCGACACGCTCGCTGGCCGAGCCGGCCGCGGCGACCTGGATCTCGAGGGTCTGGACGACTTGCGGCCAGGCCTGGAGGTGCTCGTAGACGGGGAGCAGGATGGTGGCGACGGTGAGCTTGAGGGCGTCGTCGTCGAGCCAACCCTCGAGGCGGCGGCGGGCCTCCTCGTTGGTCGGGTCGACGTCGAGGACCTGACGGTAGAGCTCGACCGCGTCGGCGGCGTTGGTAAGCTTGTCCTGGGTCAGGATGCCGAGCCGCAGCAGGAAGGCCCCGCGAGCCTCGGTGTTGTCGGTGCCGGTGGCGGCGAGCTCGCGACGCAAGATGTCGGCCAGCTCGTTCCACTTGCCCTGGGTGAGGTACATGCGGTCGAGGGCACCGAGCGCGCCGAGGTCCTCGACGCCAGTGGCGAGCACGGCCTCGTAGGCAGCGACGGCCTGCTCGATGTGACCGGCCTGCTCGAGGATACTGCCGATGTGGGTCTGGATCCCGCGGCGCTCGTCGTCGCTGTGGGTCAGCGAGAGCTTGGTTCGGAGGATATTGAGCAGGTCCTCCTCGCGGCCGAGAGCCAGGTACAGGCGCTCGAGCGAGGTGAGGGCCGTCGGCTCCTCGCCGTTGATCTCGAGGATCGCCTGGTTGGCGGCGAGGGCGGCGTCGAGGTCGCTGACGCGCTTCTCGTAGATCTCCGCGAGCTTGAGGCGCAGCGGGATGCTCTCGGGATCGCTGCCGTACTTCTCGATGCCGGCGCGCAGCGACTCGACGAGCTCGCCCCACGCGCCGATCTCCTCGCCGAGCCGGAACATGTGGTCCCGAATGTCGCTCTGCGTGTGGTTCTCGGTGAAGGCCTGGCGGTAGTAGCCGAAGGCGAGGGTCTGGTCGTGGGCGACGCGCTCGGCGAGGTCGGCGAGGCGACGCAGCAGCACGTTACGCTGCTCCGGATCCTCGCTGTGGTTGAGCTGGATCTTGAGGGGCACGGAGATGTGCCGCTCGTCGTGCGCCTCCTCGTAGAGGGCGAAGATCGCGTTGGCGACGGTGAGGTTGTTGTCGTCGAAGCTGAGCGCCTTCTCGAGGGCGCGGGTCGCCTTGTCGGCCTTCTCGAGGCGGGTGTGGTAGAGGTCCGCGATCTTGAGGAGCAGCGTGGTGCGCTGGGCGCCCTCGGCGGTCTCGGACTCCTTCTCGAGCACGCGGACGAACTCGCCCCACTTGTCCTGCTTGGCGTAGAACTCCTGCAGCGAGTCCATGTCGCCGACGACCAGGTAGAGCTTCTTGAGCGCGTCCTGGGCGCGACGGTTCTCGGGGTCGAGGCGGTACAGCGTCTCCCACGCGGTGATCGCCGCCTTTTGGTCGTCGAGCTTGTCGCTGTAGAGCGAGCCGAGCTTGATGAGGTACTGGACGCGCTTGGCGTTGTCCTTCTCGACCTCGGTGAGCGTGTTGAGGACGCGGGCCAGCTGGGCCCACTCCTTCT
>JAYUXQ010000860.1:0-3558 GCA_043752905.1 Nannocystis sp.
CCGCGCAGGTCCCCCGCGAGCTGTGGAACGCCCGGCCCACGCACATGCGCGGGCCGGCGAGCTGACGAGCTGACTCACGGGCCCTCCGCGGCCTCGTCCGGCTCGAGCAGGCGCGCGAGGGTCTTGACGTCGATGCCCAGGCCGCGAGCCGCCCGCGCCCGCACGCCCTCGTTCTGCTCGAGCACCCAGGCGGCATAGCGCCGCTGCATCTCTCGCATCGGCACGATCGCGTCGAACACCGGAGACAGACCGGGGCCGCGACGAAAGTTGCGCGGGAGGTCGTCGAGCTCGACTGTCTCGCGGCAGCCCAGCAACACCAGGCGCTCGAGCGTGTGGGTCAGCTCGCGCACGTTGCCCGGCCACGGGTGCGCCAGCAGCTTCTGCATGACGTCCCGCGAGAACCCGCGCACGGGGCTGTCGAGGTAGCGCGCGCGCGCCTGGGCGAGGAAGTAGGTCAGCAGCTCCGGGATGTCGGCGGTGCGCTCGCGCAGCGGCGGCAGCTCGATCGTGACGAGGTTGAGGCGGTACAGCAAGTCCTCGCGGAACTTGCCCTCGCGGACCGCCTGCTCGAGGTCCCGGTTGGTCGCCGACAGGATGCGGACATCGACGGCTCGCTCTCTCGTCCCGCCGATCGGTCGGATCGTCTGGCGCTCGAGCACGTGCAGCAGCTTGGCCTGCAGCGGCGCCGGCATCTCGCCGATCTCGTCGAGGAAGATGCTGCCGCCGTTGGCCGCCTGGAACAGGCCGATCGACTCGGACGTCGCGCCGCTAAAGGCCCCGCGCACGTGGCCGAACAGCTCGCTCTCCAGCAGCTGCTCCGGCAGCGCCGCGCAGTTGATCGAGACCAGCGGCGCCGAGGCGCGACCGCTGCGCTGATGCAGGATCGCCGCGACCAGGCTCTTGCCCGTGCCGGTCTCGCCGGTCAGCAACACCGGCGCCGTGGTGCCGGCGACCCGCTCGATCACGCGGTAGGTCTCCTGCATCGCCGCGCTGTGCCCGAGCAGCCCCTGCGGGGCCGGCTGCTCGCGCAACGCTCGACGCAGGGCCGCGGCCTCGCGGCGCAGCTGCGTGTCGTCGAACGCGCGCCGAAGAAAGATCACCAGCTCGTCGAGGCGAAACGGCTTGGCCAGGTAGTGATAGGCGCCGCGGCGCACCGCCTCGATCGCCGTGTCGATCGCGCTGTACGCCGTCATGACGATGACCGGCAGCTCGGGGTTGATCGCGTGCAGCTGGCCGAGCAGCTCGATGCCGTCGATGCCGGCCATGCGCAGGTCGGTGACCACCACGTCGACCGGGCGCTCGCCCACCTGCCGCAGCGCCGCCGCTCCCGAGCGAGCGGTCACCACCTCGAAGCCGCGCTCGCCGAGGCCCTCCGCGAGCGTCTCTAGCATGTCGAGGTCGTCGTCGACCAGGAGGATGCGGCTACGCGACTGGACCGGGTGGGGCGTGGTCATGCGGCTCGACCGGCAAGCGTAGCACGGCGCAGGTGCCCCCACCGACCCGCGGCTCGAGGCCGAGGCGACCGCGGTGCATGCGGACCACCTCGCTGGCGATCGCAAGGCCGAGTCCGGTGCCCTCCCCCTCCGGCTTGGTGCTGACGAAGAGTTCGACCGCGCGGGCCGCCTGCGCCGGGTCCATTCCGCTACCGCGGTCGCACACCTCGATCGTCAGCTCGTGCGCGTCGCAGGTCGCCGTCAATACCACCTCGGCGCCCACAGGCGACGCGTCGCAGGCGTTGACCAGCAGGTTCGACAGGGCGTGCTCGAGCAGCCGGGCGTCGCCGTGCAGGCGCGGCAGGTCCTCGAGCGGCCCCGTCCTCAATGTCACACCGGCGCGCTCGAAGCGGTGTTGAACCCGGGCGACGGTCTCCATGATCACCTCACGCACCGGAAAGTGCTCGCGCAGCGGCGCCGCCCCGCGGGCGATCGCCAGGAATCGCTGCATCAGCTCGCGGATCCTCACCACCTGCTCGCTCACCGCGCGGGCCGCCCGGCGGTCGCGGTCCTCCTCCGCGTGCGCGCACAGCTGTTCGGCGCGCATGCCGATGACCCCGAGCGGCGTCGCTACCTCGTGGGCCAGGCCCGCCGCGAAGGTCAGCACCGTCGCCGCCCGGCCCTCGCGCGCGAGGTACTCCTCCTGGTGCGTGCGCAGCTCCTCGCGGGCGAGCTCCTGTTGCAGCACGAACTCGCGGCGCTGCTTACGAAACACCACCAGCCCGAAGCCGAGGACCACGAGGCTGACGAGCCCGACGCCGACGATCATACTCAGCGACCGTCGCTCCTCGCGCTCGTGCTGGTGCTGCCCCGAGCTGACGACGATGATCGTCCACCGCCCGAGCCTCTGCGTATCGACCCGCGCCAGCCCGGCCATCGCCACGTCGCGTGGCAGCCCGAGCAGCGCCGCCTCGTCGGGCTCGAGCTCCGCGCCCGTCAACCCGTCCTGGGCGGCCCGGGCGATGCGCGGCAGGTCGACCATCTGCCCCTGCAACGTCCGTAATCCGGTGGTCCCGCCGATCCACACCAGCAAGCGATGATCCCCGCTCTCGAGGAACATGTGACCGTGCACGAGCTGCTGCGGCTCTATCTCGAGGGCCGGGCCATCCGCGGCCCGCATGCGCCAGCGCGGCCCATCGACCTCGACCGACGTGATCGCCATCGCCGGGCCGACATCGTGGGCGGACACCCCGGCCCGGAACTCGGCGGCCAGCACCTCCGCCAGGATGCCCTCCTCCCGCAGCATGTCGGCGCGGGCCCGACGCGCCGAGGTCCGCTCGTCGAACAATGCGATCCCGGTGATCCCGACGATCGTCAGCAACATCGCCAGCGCGAGCGTCCAGGTGCGCGCCTGCGGCGCTCGAATGGTGGCTGCCATGTCCGGCGATGAAAGCAGGATCCGTGACAACCGAGAAGTCCAGCGCTTCCGGGGCGCCCGCGACGGGCCAGGGAGCACCTCCCTGGCCAGCCTGGGAATTTTTCCCTGCCCCGACACGAACCCCTCCCACCGCGTGCTCGTCGGTCCCGCCTCGTTCGTCGCTGCCGCTGTTCAGCCCGCTCGGCCCGGGCCGCCGTCGCGCGTGACCTCGCCGGGCGCCTCAGGGTCCGCTGAGGCGCTGGCGCAGCCAGGTGCTCAAGTATTCGGGCAGGTCGGAGCCCAGTACGAGCGCCTGGCGGGTCGCCTGCACGACGGCCGGGTCGAACTTGCGTTCGCGGTCGACCTTGGCCGTCCCGACGATCACCCGCAGCGCCACCGAGCGCTCGCTGGCCTCCGCCGAGCCGAGCCACCCGACCAGCTGCTCGGGCGTGGGGCCGTCGGCCGCGATGATATGTGCGGCCGCCTTCGTCGGGATCTGGCCGGTCCGCACGAGCACCAGCAACGGCCCCACGAGCGAGGGGTCGCGCAGCGCCGCGAGCCCGATCATCGCGCCGTCACGACACGCGCGTGGGTAGGGCCCGGCCAGCAACGCGAGCAAGTCCTCACGGGCCGCGTCGCCCGAGATCTTCACCAGCGCCACGCCGGCGTAGGACTCGGCCAGCAGCCCCGGCGCGCTGACGAGGATCG
>JAYUXQ010000861.1:0-3557 GCA_043752905.1 Nannocystis sp.
TTTTCGTTCGGTGCCCCTGCGATCTGTCTCTCGGGACACCCTCCAGCGAGCGCCGGATCCGCGATGGAGCCGAGGCGATCTCCCGCGGCCGATCCGCATCGACAATCCCGCGCCGTGCGCGCGTCCGCGCTCGCGGCCACACGGCCGGCCTGCGCATCTACACGCAAGATGTTGCGAAAGTGCGCCGAATTCCAGCGAATTGAGGCGTGAGCCAGGACTGATAAAGCGTTCAGTGCGCTGCTGGATCCAGCTTGAGCTGAGCATCCGTTCAGTTACCTACTGGATCCTTGATCCGCCGTCGCCGCTTGATCATCACGCCCGGACCTGGCCGCACGCTGCCCGACCCCGAGGATCCTTCTTTGCCCCAGGTTTCGCCCCACCAGCCGAAGCCCGAACCACCCATACCGCCGCCGAACGGTCCCCAGCGAGCCCCCCATCCGGCGAAAGATCCCCCGGACGAGCCCCGCGACGCCCGGGGCCGGCCGAGCACGGGCATGGAGCCTTGGCTGCGCGGGCTCGGGGTGGTCGCCGACCAGGACGCCCGCCGGGCCTGGCTCGAGCCGCACCTGTGGGCTGCCCTGCGGGCCCGTATCGATGCGACCGCCGCCGAACGCCAGGCTCGCTGGACCCAGCCCGCCACGCGTTGACCCGTGAAGACTTTCCGGGCGCCGCGCCATGCCCGGCAAGTCACGCCGCGGAGATCGTGTCACTTCGCCGTGACCTCGCACCGCTTGCAACCGGCCCGCGCCGCGGGATACATGGCGCGGCGCCTGAAGAACGCCGTCCACATGGCCCGCCGCAACGACATCCGAAACCTCGCAATCATCGCCCACGTCGACCACGGGAAGACCACCCTCGTCGACACCTTGCTCACCGCTGCGGGGGCCTTCGACCGCAACGAGGGCCAGCTCGAGCGCGCCATGGACAGCATGGACCTCGAGAAGGAGCGCGGCATCACCATCACGAGCAAGCCGACCAGCCTCACCTACAAGGGTGTGCGCATCAATCTGGTCGACACGCCCGGGCACGCCGACTTCGGCGGCGAGGTCGAGCGCGTGCTCAACATGGTCGACGGCGTCCTCGTGGTCGTCGACGCCTTCGAGGGTCCGATGCCGCAGACGCGCTTCGTGACCGAGAAGGCGGTCGCACGCGGCCTCAAGATCCTGCTCGTCGTCAACAAGATCGACCGTCCCGGCGCCGAGCCGCACAAGACCGTCGACGCAGTCTTCGACCTGCTCGTGAACCTCGGCGCCAGCGAGGAGCAGACCGACTTCCCCGTCATCTTCTGCAGCGCCCGCGAGCGCTACGCGATGATGGATCCTGCCGACGAGAAGCAGGACATGACCAAGATCCTCGACTTCATCATCGAGCGCGCCCCCGGGCCGGAGATCACCGACGGCCCGCTCGCGATGTGGGTCTCGACCCTCGATTACGACTCCTTCCTCGGCTACGTCGCCATCGGCAGGATCCAGAGCGGCACCATGAAGGTCGGCGAGCGCCTCGCGCTGGTCCGTCCGGCCCGCGCCGGCGCCCCCGCTGGCAGCCCGACGTCGGTGCTCGCCGAGTCGTTCCGCGTGCGCAAGCTGCTCGGCTTCCAGGGCCTGCGTCGCTTCGAGCGCGAGTCCGCCGAGGCCGGTGACGTCGTCGCGCTGTCCGGCATGGAGAGCCTCGAGGTCGGCGACTCGATCACCACCGACGACCCGACCACCCGCACCGTGTTCCCGCGGCTCGACGTCGACCCGCCGACCATGACGATGCGCTTTCGCGTCAACGACGGTCCGTTCGCCGGCAAGGAGGGCAAGTACGTCACCTCCCGCAAGATCGCCGAGCGCCTCGAGCGTGAGATCCGCTCCAACGTCGCCCTCAAGGTCACCCCGACCGAGTTCGCCGAGGAGTTCGAGGTCGCCGGCCGCGGCGAGCTCCACCTCAGCGTCCTCATCGAGACCATGCGCCGCGAGGGCTACGAGCTGTGCGTCTCGCGCCCCAAGGTCATCTTCAAGCGCAACGAGAAGGGCGAGCTCGAGGAGCCCTACGAGAACCTCGTGCTCTCGTGCGAGACCCCGTGGTCCGGCGCCGTCATCGACAAGCTGTCCCAGCGCATGGGCGAGCTGCGAGCCATGGAGAACTCGGACGACGGCCGCACCAAGCTCGAGTTCCGCGTCCCGACCCGCAGCCTGATCGGATACCGCAGCGAGATGCTGACCGACACCCGCGGCACCGGCATCATGACCACCACCTTCGCCGGCTACGGCACCTACCAGGGCCCGCTCAAAACCCGCCCGCGCGGCGTCCTGGTCGCGCTCGAGACCGGCGAGACCAGCAGCTACTCGCTGCACCGCCTCCAGGAGCGCGGCGTCCTGTTCGTCG
Source organism: Nannocystis sp. (assembly GCA_043752905.1). Classification (GTDB taxonomy): domain Bacteria; phylum Myxococcota_A; class Polyangia; order Nannocystales; family Nannocystaceae; genus Nannocystis. Next base: position 2,368 of record JAYUXQ010000861.1, read on the forward strand.
ACCAGCACATCCCCGTGTACGTCGGCCAGATCGTCGGCGAGCACAGCCGCGAGAACGACCTGGTGGTCAACCCCTGCATCGCCAAGAAGTTCACCAACGTGCGCGCCGCGGGCACCGACGAGCGCCTCGTGCTCACGCCCCCCCGCGACTTCAGCCTCGAGCAGGCCCTCGCCTACATCGAGGAGGACGAGCTGCTCGAGGTCACGCCCAAGAGCATGCGCCTGCGCAAGAAGAACCTCGATCACACGATGCGCCGCCGCGACGCCAAGGCCGCGAACTGATACAGGCGCCCGGGTCACGCCGGGCGCACAAACAAGAACGCCGGGCCGCTCGCAGCGCCCCGGCGTTTTGCTGTGCGCCGAACCTCAGTACACCGAGGTGCCGCTGATGACCCGCGTCTGCTTGGCGAGGCGGGCCGGCAGCTCGGCCTCGAACGCGGCCTGGTCGACCGTGTCGAAGTCGACGCCGGAGAAGAAGTCGTCGTAGGTCTTCACGACCGTCAGGTTGCGCATGCCGGGCTCGTCGCCAGTGATGTGCCAGGGCCCGCCGTCGTCGAGGGTGCGCAGGTCGAGCGTCACGATGATCGTCTGGTCGCTACGAAAGCCGAAGTTCTTGGTGGTCATGCCACCCTTGCCGTCGGGCTTGTCGGCGTAGCCGACCAGCCACATCGTGGTGCCCTCGATGCGGGCCGCGTCCTGCACCGAAAACGGATGGTCCTCGGCCATCACCGCGACGTCGCGCTGGTAACGGCCGTACTCGACGATCAGGTTGCAGTACTCGTCGGCGTGGAGGTCGACGCCGGCGAAGTCGATCACATTGACGTCCCGGTCGAGCCAGTACTCCGGATAGGGCCCGAACGGCAGGTCCATCGCCACGCCCTCGCCGTCGCAGGGCTCGATCTTCGCCGCCGTCGTGACGACGAAGCCCTCGCTGAGGGTGATCGTCCAGCCGAGGTCGTTGGTGAAGATCCGCGGACGGTTCGGTTCGCCGTAGTTCGGCAGCTTGCCATCCTCGCCGCGCGCGGCGTGGTGCGCCGCATTGATGACCGTATGCACCGCGGCGGCCCCGAAGACATCGCAGCCGGCCGCCACGAGGCCCCCGCAAAACACCGCCGTCACACCGGCCGAGAGACGGATCTTGCCGAGATTTCGCATTCCTAACCCTGTTCCAGCGGCGAGCCTAACAGAGTC
>JAYUXQ010000862.1:0-3557 GCA_043752905.1 Nannocystis sp.
GCTCGCTGGATCTTCGAGTGGGTCTCGCCGACCCTCCCCGCCCAGTGGACCGGCTACATCCCCAGCGACCTCGAGCGCAGCGTCGTCGTCCACGTCCGCGACTCGAGCCTACCGGCCGCCGAGGCCTTCCTTCAAGAGCGTCCGGTCGGCCCGCCCGACCCCGAGGAGGAGAAGCGCAAGCTAGAGCTCGCCGAGGAGCGCCGGGCCGAGGCCACCGCCGCACAGGCCGATGCCGCCGACGCAGCCACGGCGACCGCGATCGCAGGCGACCCCGCCGCGATCCAGTGACCCGCCACGGGGCCCACAGCACCCCCCAAACCCCTTGTCCGCCCGCGCGCGGCCGCGTACCCTTCGCCGCGTCATGCATCGTCGCCTCCTCGCCCTCGCCCTGTGTTTTGCAACTGCATCGTTCACCGCGACGTCCGGCTGCAACCGCGGCGGCGGCGGCAAGGGCATGGAGAAGATCGAGTCGCCGGCCAGCGGCGTCACGCTCGCCTACGACCTGAGCCCCGGCCAGGTGTACCGCGGCCGCGTGATCAGCAAGCAGACCGTCGTCGGCGTCAGCGGCAACAAGATCGCCCGCGGCTTCAGCTTCGACGTCTCGCTGGCGATCCGCGGCCCCGCCACCGACGCCTTCGGCGGCACCCTGGTGACCGCGCGTTACACCAACGTCGACATCCGCTGGGGCCTCCCGAGCGGCTCGCCGATCTCCGTCGGTGAGCTGGTCTCGAAGGCGACCGCGCAGCTGCAGGGCCTCGAGATCGACTTCAACGTCGACGAGACCGGCAAGGTCCTGCACATGCCCGAGCTCCCGGAGGACATGCCGGAGGACCTACGCTTCGTGCTTCAGGAGGCGATCGACACCCTCGAGACCGCGTTCTTGCCCGTGCCCCAGCGCGCGCTCAAGGTCGGCGACACCTGGAAGGACGGCAAGAAGCGCGGCCGCAAGGGCAAGCTCGGCCGCTACCTCGAGGGCGAGGTCACCACCAAGGTCGACGGTTTCTTCCGCGACACCCAGGTGAACACCGACCTCACCAAGCTGACGATCAGCGAGTCCGAAAAGGAGGTCACGACCGCCAAGACCGGCAGCCACGAGGTCAGCAAGGAGATCCAGACGACCGCCTTTTTCGCCCACAGCGACCGCTACCTCCAGCGCCTCGTCCGCGACGGCAAGACCTTCGACCCCGGCAACGCGACGATCTTCGCCGGCCTCGAGGTGACCTGGGCCAAGGCCGGCGCCGCCGCGGCCTCGACCGCGCCAACCACCGTCAAGCAGGTCCAGGACATCACCGACCCCTGCCACCCCGACTACGTCGGCGGCGAGGATTGCCAGCCGGACGGCGGCGCCAACCCGGGGGATGTCGCGACCACTCCGGGGACCACTCCGGGGACCACCGCCGGCGAGCCCGTCCCGGCCAACCCGCCCGCCGTCGCGCCAAAATGATCCGCGCCCGGTGATGCAGGTCGCGAGCCCGCAGGCTCACCCGCCCCGGTCGTGCTTGTGCAACCACTCGATCAGCAGCGCGTTGACCTCCTCGGGCTGCTCCTGATGTACGAAATGTCCGGCGTCTCGCACCCTGCGGATCTTGAGCCCGCGCGAGAAGTCGGCGCCGCGCATCGCGTCGTCGAACAGGCGGGTGTCGACGCAGCCGTCGCGCTCGCCGGTGATCGCCAGCGTCGACACCGGGATCGTCGAGAACGCCAGCTTGCGGGTCTGCGCCGCCGCGCGCGTGATCGGATCGAAGGCCGCCCTGTAGTAACGAACGGCGGCCTTGAGCACCCCTGGCTGACGGAACGTGCGCTTGAGCAGCCGCATCTCCTCCTCCGGCGGGTTCCACCCCGGCGACCAGTCACGCCACAGCTTCTCGATCAACGCGAAGTCATTGCGACGCAGCGCCAGCTCGGCGACCCCACGCAGCTGAAAGAACATCGTGTACCAGGAGTTCAGGATCTGCTGCGGGTGCTGCACGATCCCGCTGGCGATCCGGCGCAGGTGCGGCACCGCGATCGTCGTCAGCGACAGCAGGCGCTCGGGGGCGTGGGCCGCGACCTGGTAGCCGATCACCGCGCCCCAGTCGTGGCCGATCAAGTGGACCCGCAGGACCCCGAGGTACTCGATCCAGCCGAGCACGTCCTCGACCATGCGGATCACGTGGTAGTCGTCGTCGATCGGCTGCGAGCTCGGCTCATAGCCGCGGAGCATCGGCGCGACCACGCGATAGCCGGCCCCGGTCAGCGCCGGGATCTGGCGGTGAAACGTCCGGTTGTGGTCGGGGAAGCCGTGCAGGCACAGCACCACCGGGCGCGCCTCGCCGGGCCGCGGCCGTGAGCCCTCGAGGGTCGAGAACTGTAGTCCGCTAGCCGAGACATTGCCGCGGTGGAACAGATCCTCCATGCCGCCTTGCTACCATTCGGGGCCCGCCGCGTCGACTGGACGGACGGCTGTCCGTGCCCCGCGCTCGCCGGCGCCCCGCCGCTGCGCGCGACGAAACGCCGGTCGCTCCCGCGAACATCGTAAGCGCGGCCGGCGACCGGAGAACGCCGCGTGCAAATGCCCGGCGCACATATAGGCGGCGCTGGCGCGACAGGTGACGACCTCGTGTCGTCCAGCGACCCCGGATGCGGGTACAACGGAGAGGTCATGCAGCAGGTCCTGATCGTCGACGATAACCCCTCCGTCTGCACGGCGCTCGAGATCCTGTTCGACGTGCACGGCATCCCCACGATCATCGCCAACACCCCCGAGGCCGCGCTCGAGGCGGTCGCCCGCGGTGACATCGGCGCCGTTATTCAGGACATGAACTTTAGCGACGACACGACCTCCGGCCAGGAGGGCGCCGCACTGTTTCGCCGCCTGCGCGAGCTCGACGGCGACCTGCCGGTCCTGCTGATGACCGCGTGGACCTCGCTCGAGACCGCGGTGCTGCTGGTCAAGGAGGGCGCGGCCGACTACCTGGCCAAGCCATGGGACGACGCCAAGGTCGTCACCACCGTCAAGAACATGCTGCGCCTGCGAGAGCTCGCGCTCGAGAACCATCGCTTGCGGGCCCAGAGCGCGCGCGCCCGCAACGAGCTGCAAGATCGCTACGACCTGTGCGGCCTCGTGTATGCCAGCGAGGCGATGCACCGCGTCGTCTCGCTCGCCGCCAGCGTCGCCCGTGCCGATGCCCCCGTGCTGATCTCCGGGCCCAACGGATCGGGCAAGGAGAAGGTCGCCGAGATCGTGCACGCCAACTCGCCGCGGCGTCAGGCGCCCTTTATCAAGGTCAACGCGGGCGGCCTGCCCGACGACCTGCTCGAGGCCGAGCTCTTCGGCGCCGAGGTCGGCGCCTTCACCGGCGCGACCAAGCGGAGGATCGGCCGCTTCGAGGCCGCCGACGGCGGCACCCTGTTCCTCGACGAGATCGGCAACCTGACCCTGCGCGGCCAGGTCAAGCTGCTACGCGTGCTCCAGACCGGCGAGTTCGAGCGCCTCGGCAGCACGATCACCCGCAAGGTCGATGTTCGCATCGTCTCGGCCACCAACGCCAACCTGCGCCAGATGATCGCCGCCGGCA
>JAYUXQ010000863.1:0-8737 GCA_043752905.1 Nannocystis sp.
AGGGACGGGCTGCCGCAGGACCTGCATCGAGCGGGGCGAAGCTAGCACGGAGGCCCAGGGTCGCCGGGGCGAGGATGCTGCGGGCTGGCTCACGTCCGCGCGGTCGTTGTGGCGCGGGCGTGGGCGGTCGTTGTGGCGCGGTCGCTGGCAGGTGTATCGTCGCTGGATGCGTCGCGCGCTCGTCCTGGCCCTCCTGTTCGCCCCGGCCTGCGGCGAGTCGCGCCAGGAGTTGTACATGCAGGGCATGAAGGTCGAGGGCGAGGCGGAGCGCGGCCCGTGCAAGCTGGTCCACGACTCGCAGGCGGGCGCGACCTTGCTGACGGGCGACCAGGTGCAGTCGTGCCTGCGGATGCAGGCCGACGCGCTCGCGCTGTACGACCGGGCGGCGGCGCTGGGGCTCAAGGACGCCGACTTCGTGGCGGCGTACGCCCAGGCGAAGGCGCGGGTCGATCGGCTCGACGGGATGTTGAAGATGGTCCGCGAGATGGAGCGGCCCAACGAGATCCCGTCCGCGGTGAAGTGAGTCGCGGAGGAGAGGGATCAGGGCAGCGCGCCGCCCTCGATCCAGCGGACGATCATCACCATGTCGGGGTGGGGCAGGGGCTCGTCGGGGGGCATCGGCTCGCCGAGCACGCCGTAGAGGGCGCTGCCGTCAGGGTTTCGCAGGAGGGTCTGCACGAGGTAGCTCTCGGAGGGCCGGCGCGGCGAGACCATCGGAAAGCCGGTCGCCATGAGGCCGGTCGGCAGCACGAGGTCGGCGAACGCCGTGGCTGGATCTGCGAGGTCGAGGCGCTCCTGTGCCAGCCCGGCCTCGCGGTGGCAGCCGCAAGCCGGATGATCGAGCGCGAACACCTCGCCCGGCTCGAAGAGATCGCGCAGGGTCGGCGCCGGCGGCTCGCCGTCCGTGTCCGTGTCGCCGTCCGTGTCCATGTCGCCGTCGGTGTCGCTGTCCTCGGGGACCGCCGCGGGATCGACGGTGAACTCGAGCAGATAGGCGGGGCCGTCTTTATCCTCGACCCAGCCGGGTGTGGTGATGTCGAGGCCCTCGCCGGCCCAGCCGACCGCCGAGGGCGCGAGGCGCAGGCGATGCAACGCGCCGGGTCGCAGCGGCACCTGCGGCCGGATCGAGAGCACGCTGCCGGAGCACCACGCCTTTGCAGACGAGCCGGTCGGGGCTCCGGGCGGGCGCCAGGCGAACAGCTGGAGCTCGAGCTGGGTGTCGAACCCGACCAGGCCCGAGGTCAGGCTGGCGTCGAAGTCGTCGAGCGCCCGCGGGTCGACGTAACCGGAGAAGCAGAAGTCGATCTGAGCGTCGAGGGCGATCACCGCCCCGGGCTCGGGGATCGTGCGGGCGATCGTGAGTCGCTCGCTCACGAGGGGGAATCGCTGCGTGTCACTGACCCGGGTGCAGCCGGTGAAGGTGATCCCTGCGAAAAAGTGCACGGCCAGCACAAACCAGCCGAACCGGCGCCGCCGACCCGGGCCAGGCATGGCCGACAGGACCCGCACGAGGGCCCCTCGCCGGCACGCCCGGGTCCATGAGGCGGTCCGCGAGGCGGTCCGCGAGGTCGCCGTGCGCGCGCCGCAGTGGTTCGACGTCTGTCCGGGGAGCGCCACGTCAGGGAGGGTATCAGCGAGCACCGCCGAGGTGGTGAACTGCCCCCGTGGCCCGCGTCACGGGCTCCTGTGGGCACGCGCTGCGTCGCCGCGGCGTCGGCGTTGCACGTGCACAGGGCGCGCGGGGGCGCCCTATTGCCCACCGCCGGCAGGCCTACGACCCGAAAAAGAGGGAGGTAGAGGGGGCGTGAAGGGGGAATGAGATCGGGTCACCACGCCGGCAGTGTTGTTGACCCCCCGCGGGCGCCCCTGGTATCGTCGCGCCGATTTCGGCAGCTTCGCTCGGGCCTCGAGGCTCGGCCGTGCCTGTCACGATCTCGAACCAGGGAGCCTCTGGTGTTGCGAAGACCGCGTCCATTTCAGCTTTTCCCCGTCCTTGTCATGGTCGCGCTCAGTATGGGCAGCATGCTCAGCGCGGGCTGCGGGCCCTTTGGTTACCTGAAGAAGGTGGCCCGGGAGTCGAGCCGCTCGGTGGCCAAGGCCGAGGCAGCCGGTGCCGAGGAGAACGCCCCCTACGAGTACTGGGGTTCCGTGACCTACCTCGAACAGTCGAAGATCTTGATGGGCTACAGCGAGTACGAGCGCTCGTTCGACTACGGTGAGCGCGCCAAGCAGCTCGCCGAGGAGGCCATCAAGAAGGCAGAGATGCGGCGCAAGGGCCAGATGGAGCAGCACAGCGAAGCCCTGGCGACGCCGGACCAGCTGACGCCCGCCGACCCGAACGGTGCCGGTGCTGGCACTGGCACGAGTGGTGCGAACGCGACCGGCACTCCCGGTGGCGGTGAAGTCAAGGCCGGCGTGTCGGTCGGAGGTGGCAAGTGAACCGCCGCGGAAATTCGAAGGTAGCGATGACGGCCGTGGCCGTGGCGATGGCGGGCCTGTCCTGTGCGGGTCAGACCCTCAACGGCAAGGTGGACGGCTACGACAAGATCTTGCAGGAGGCGATCGCGGATGGTTCCAAGACCATCGGCTGCGCCCCCAAGGAGACGGCGATCGCCGAGGCGAACATTCGCTTCGCCCGCGACGCGCTGACCATGGGCGAGTACTACCGCGGCAAGGAGCACGCCGAGAAGGCCGACCTCTACACCACGCTCGCGCGCAAGAAGACCGACCCGGTCCGTTGCAAGGACCCGAACCAGGTGGCGAGCAAGGCTCCGAAGCCCGGCGACCGCGACGGCGACGGTTACGACGACAAGGCCGACAAGTGCCCGGACGACCCGGAGGACTTCGACAGCTTCGAGGACGACGACGGCTGCTCGGACAAGGACAACGATAAGGATGGCGTCCTCGACGCGTCCGAGTTCCGCGACGGCAAGTGGAGCAACCTCGACAAGAAGACCGAGAACGGCCGCGAGATCGACTGCCGCAACGAGCCCGAGGACGTCGACCAGTTCGAGGACGAGGACGGCTGCCCGGATCCGGACAACGACCGCGACACGCTGCTCGACGGCGTCGACAAGTGCCCGAACGACCCGGAGGACTTCGACCAGTTCGAGGACGCCGATGGTTGCCCGGATGTCGACAACGACGGCGACAAGGTGCTCGACGCGGCCAAGCTCAACCGCAACCCGGATGGCACGTACACCTGGGACAACAACGACAAGCGGATGGCCAATGGCGTCGAAGTGGACTGTCGCGGCCAGGCTGAAGACTTCGACAAGATCGAGGACGAGGACGGTTGTCCCGAGTTCCTCGAGTTCGACGACTGCCAGATCAAGCTGACCGACAAGATCTACTTCAAGTTCAACAAGTGGGACATCGACCCGAAGAGCTTCAAGCTCATGGACGAGGTCGCCAGCACGATGAAGGCCGCGCCGGAGATCAAGGTCTACATCGACGGTCACACGGACAGCAAGGGTACGAACAAGTTCAACAAGACGCTGTCGCAGAAGCGCGTCGACAGCGTGAAGAGGTACCTCGTCGACAAGGGCGGCATCGCTGGCGAGCGCCTCGAGCCGCGCGGCCAGGGTGAGGAGATCCCGATCGCTGACAACAAGACGGCCGACGGCCGCGCCGCCAACCGTCGCGTCGAGTTCAACTTGAAGGACTGCCAGAAGCGCATCGTCAAGTGATGCGGGGGGCTGCTCCCCCGTAGCCATTCGTATAGCTTCGTCATAGCCTGCGACGCTCCGCGCGTCGCAGGCCCCGCGCTGCTCCGGCCGCGCATACCCGAAGGAGCCGCGACCTCCCGTGAGCACTCGAGACCGCATCCAGCCCAGTTCACCCCGCGCGGCCCGTGGGCCCCGCATGTCCAGGGCCGGACATGTCCTACTCGTCGGGCTGACCGCAGGGATCGCAGGGATCGCGGGGACATCCATTGTGTCAGTCTCCACCGAGGCAGCCGCGGCGCCGCTGCGGCTGCGCTTCGACGCGCGGGCGATGAGGATGCCGATGCCGGCGGCCTTCGATGCGCGCGAGGACCTCAAGGCCGCGTACAACAAGGCGCTCGGCCAGTACAACAACCTCGAGCTCGACGCCGCCAAGTCGGGCCTCGAGTCGGCGCTCTCGGGCGCCGCCCCGGACGACCCCGCGACCGCGCCGCTGCGGATGCTCAAGGCCGTCATCATCTTCTCGAACACCGGCAAGGCCGACGAGACCACCGCGGCCTTCACCGACGCCGTGCGGGCCGACTACAACGTCACCCTGCCGGCGGACCTGCGATCTCCCGACCTGCAAAAGCTGCTCGACAAGGCGCGCAAGAGCTCCAGTGCGACCGCGCCGACCGACGCGCTGCAGCACACCGCGCCGGCGATCGACGATGTGTGCGGCAAGGACATCGTGGTCAACGCGCTGGCGCGTCAGGTGCCGGAGGGCGGCCAGGTCGTGCTGTACTGGCGTCAGGCCGGCAGCGGCGAGTTCAAGACCTCGACGATGGACACCTTCGGCAACTACGCCACGGTGACCCTCACCGCCAGCGACCACGGCGACAAGCCGGTCGAGTATTTCTTCTACATCTTCGACAGCGCCAACAAGGACCTCGGCAACCGCGGCGACCAGGAGAACCCGCTCAAGCTCGAGATCGCGTGCGTGAAAGAAGAGGCGCCCAAGCCCAAGCCGGTCGAGGAGAAGCCCAAGCCCAAGAGCGGCCTGCCGCGGGTGTTCATCAACATCGGCCTCGGCACCGGCGCCGGCATCGCGCGCGGCGTCGCCGACCAGAGCTACAAGCAGCTCTCGCCGGCCGATGGCTACACCCCCGCCGACTACGCGTGCTCGATCGCCCGCTGGCAGGCCGGCAGCGAGAACGTGCCGGACACGGCCGGCTTCGCCACCGGCCTCGGCAGTCTCAGCCCGGCGCAGTACGGCCCGTACACGGCGGATCAGCTGGCGACCTCGTACAACGCCGACGCCTGCGCCCAGCACCACCCGGTCACGTCCGGCATGGCCTCCGCACCATTCCACGTCGCCCCCGAGATCGGCTTTCGCATCGGCCGGTCGCTGGTGCTGTCGGTGTTCGGGCGCCTGCAACTGGTCACCGGCTCCAAGGTCTACCGCGACGACCCGACCCTCGACCTCGCCAATTCGTTCAACAACGAGGTCCGCAGTCCGATGCCGGAGGGCGTGCGCACCAAGCCCGGCTTCACAGGTGCCGGCGGCCTCAAGATCAAGTATTTCCTCGGCAAGGATGAGAGCAAGTTTCGCCTGTTCGTCGGCGGCGTTGTCGGTGGTGGCTTCGCCCGCCTGCGCGTGCCGATGGGCTTCGCCAACGACCGCAACGGCAACAGCGTGCCGGACGACAAGGAGGCCGCATCGACCAATGGCGCATGCCAGCCGGTGTGGCCGTACAGTGGCGGCTGCCCGACCGACCCGACAGGGCCTGACGCAGTCCTGGCCAGTTCGGTGGTGACCAACGCCGACAAGGCCCAGCGCATCGACACCGTGCGCGTCGGCGGAGGCTTCATCGGCGTGACCTTCGGCTTCAACTATCAGGTCGCCAAGCACTTCGCGCTGTTCGCCGAGATCCAGCCGACCGTGTGGTTCCCGAAGACCACGAGTTTCATGATCGACTTCACCTTCGGGCCGGTCATCACGTTCTAGGCGCGCTCAGGGCTGTAACGGCCCGAGCATGAGCCAAAGGCCGGCGACCAGCGCGACGGCGAGAGTCGCCCGGAGCGCGCGTGTCAGCCGGTCGATGCGTCGCGCGTGGTCGTCGGCCTCGGCCTCGCACAGTCGGACCAGCGCCGCGAGGGCCGTCGCGCGAGCCTCCGGACCTGCGCCGCGTAGCAGCTCGGTGGCCACGGGTGGCAGCAGGCCGGCGTCGAGCAGCGCCGTCCCGGGGTCGACGCCCTGCATGACGTGGGTGCGCGCCCGTAGCAGCGAGAGCCCGAGCGCCACGTTCCCAAGGCGCGGCGCGGCGAGCTCGAGCGCGACGGGCACCGGGAGCTCGACCGTCGCCAGCAGCGCGAGCAGCCGGGTCAGGCGCAGACTGGCGTGCAGGCGCAGCGTGGAGCCGAGGCCGGGGAGGTGCAGGGCGACCGCATCGAGCCGGGCGCGCAGCGGCGGAGCGCGCGACGCCAGCGCCAGCGCGAGCCCCAGCGCTGCAATGATACCGACGAGCCAGCGCAGGACCGGCTGCACCGCGACGCCGAGGCGCAGCACGGTGCCCGGGGGGGCCTCCGGATGCAGTCGCATGGACACCGTCGTCACGGCCGGGAGCAGCAGGCCGAGCGCGAGCGAGATCAGTATCAACGCGACGGCGGTCGTCCACGCGAGGCGACGCAGTGACACGCCCGGCGCGGTCGGACGACGCGCGTGCTCGAGGTGGGCGACGAGGCGTTGCAGTGTGCCGTCGAGGTCGCCGCGCGCCTCCCCGGCGGTCAGCACCCGACACACCAGCTCGTCGAAGCGCTGGGGCACGCGCGCGAGCGCCTCGCCGAGTGGTTGTCCGGTCTCGACCGCGCGCCGCACCAGCGCCAGCTCGCCCGCGAAGCTGCTGTCCGGGTGGGCCCCGGCGAGCCGCGCGAGAGCGGCCGGCGCACCGAGTCCGACGCTGCGCAGCGCCAGCAGCTCGCGCAGCAGTCGCAGCTCGGGCGCGTGACTGCGGGCGCGCGGCAGCTCGACGGCCGCCTGTTCGCGCAGCACCCGGGTGACGCGCAGCCCCTGACGGCGCAGCAGATCGATCACCTGGACCTCGGAGTCGCCGGCGAGGGCGCCCTGTCGCGGCTCGCCCGCGTCGGTCAGCGCCTGCCAGTGGTACAGCGGCACGCCCGTGTGTCCTTCAGGACAGGTGCTCGCCGGTCGCGCGCACGAGGTCATCGAGCGCGAGCACCCCCTCGGCGACGCGCGCGAGGCCGACGTGTCGCAGGCTACGCAGCCCGAGCGCGGCCGCCTCGGCGCGCAGCTCGGCAGCGCTGGCGCCCCCGGCGATGCGCTCCTGCAACGTGGGTCCGACCGGCAGCACCTCGAACAGCGCGATGCGCCCGCGATAGCCGCCGACGCACGCCTTGCACCCACGGGCGCGCCGGGGTCGACACTCACGGGCCTGCTGCGGGCTCATCCCGGCGTCGATCAGGCGCTGGGCCGTGGCGGAGGGATCTTCGCTGGCGCACTCGCTGCACAGGCGACGCAGCAGGCGCTGCGCGATCACCAGGGTGACCGAGGCGGCCACGAGGTAGGGCTCGACGCCGAGGTGCACGAGCCGGGTCAGCGCGCTCGCGGCGTCGCCGGTCGGCAGGGTCGTCAGCACGCGCCGCCCGGTGACCGCGGCCCGCACGGCGGCGTCGACCGCCTCGTAATCCGGCAGCGCGCCGACCATGATGATGTCCGGGTCCTGTCGTAGCAGCGCATGCACGGCCGCCGCGACCCCGAGGCCGCCGTCTCGGTGCACCTGCACCTGTGTGCAGCCGGACAGCGTGAACTCGACCGGGTCCTCGACGGTCGCCACGCTGACGCTGTCGCCCGCGAGCTCGGCGAGCGCCGCGTACAGCGTGGTGCTCGTGCCGCTGCCGCTCGGGCCGACGACGAGCGTCAGGCCCTGCGCGAGCTGCAACGCCGCGCGCACCTGCCGGAGCTGTTCGCCGTCGAGGCCGACGCTGGCGAGGTCGCGCGGGAGGGTGCTGCGGTCGAACAGGCGCAGCACCAGCTGTTCACCGGTCGCGGTCGGCATGGTCGCCACGCGGACATCGAGCTCGCGGTTCTTGCCGGCATGGAACCCGCGGATCTGGCCCTCCTGCGGCGTGCGACGCTCGGCGACGTCGAGACCGGCCATCAGTTTAAACCGCGTGGTCACGGCGCTGCGCAGCCCGATCGGCAGCTCGGACTCCGGGTGCAGCACCCCGTCGACCCGGAAGCGGATCCTCAGCCCACGCTCCGAGGGCTCGACGTGCACCTGCGTCGCACCGCGGCTGACTGCTTGTAGCAGCACGCGATTACACAGCCGGATCGCCTGGTCCGACTCCGGCAGGCCGGCCGAGGGCAGGGCGGTCCGCTCGCGCTCGCCGCCGTCGACGCGCTCGAGGTTGAGGGCGCCGAGCACGTCGGCGTAGGCGGCGGGTCCGCTGCGATCGTAGTACCGGGCGATCGCGTCCTCGATCGCCGTCTCGGTGCTGACGACCGGCTCGACGTTGAGGTCGGTGATGAACTTGAGGTCGTCGATCGCATAAATGTTGCTGGGGTCGGCCATGGCGACCACCAGCGTCGATCCAGCGCGTTGCACGGGGATCGCGGTGTGCTTGCTGGCGAACGCCCGCGGCACCAGCTCGACCACCTTCGGATCGATCTCGTAGTCGGTCAGGCTCATCCACGGCACGCCGTACTGCGCCGAGAGAAAGTCGGCCAGCTCGCGCTCGCCGAGGATCCCGAGGCGCGACAGGCTGTACGACAGCCGCTTGCCGGTCGTGCGCTGATCGGCCTGGGCCCGCTTGAGCTGGGCGAGCGAGATGAGGTTCTCGCGGACCAGGAGTTCGCCGATGCGGTCTGCCATGCCCGATCTACCCCGAGGGGCGCATCAGGGTACAGCCCCGGCCCGGACCCGCCAAGCCGGACAGGTGCCCAGGCGAGAAAACTTGCACGCGCAAGCCCTCGCCCCGCCGCCATGTTCTCGCCTATGCTCCGCCGCCGATGCCCGACCGCGACCGACCTGCCCCGCGCTCCGCTCCACCCGCTCGCGGCGACCGTGGCGGTG
>JAYUXQ010000864.1:0-3552 GCA_043752905.1 Nannocystis sp.
CCGTGCCAGAATCCCCCGACCGCGGGCTCCGCCGCAGCTCACCGGGCCGCTCCGTACTCACCCTCGCACCCAAATTCCCGCTTTGAACCGCTTAAGCGCGCGCGCTGATCTTCGAGTCGGCGTTCGACGTGGGCGGACAACACTTTACGGCGCGACGACCCGCAACCGAGAACGTCATCATCACCGCCAACGCGGCGACCTTCGACGCGACCGACCTGACGGTGGCCCTTCGGGTGCCGTGCAACAGCAGCACGGCGGCGATCACTGTCAAGGTGACGGCGCGCGATCCTGGGGTCACGGCCGGGGCGCTCGGCGCTCCACCCGTGGTGGCCAACACGACGGCGGCCACGGGAGCATGCGGGGCGTCGCGCGCCCTCACCACGACGGTCAGCGACCCCGACGGCGACGCCGAACCTGTGCGCTGGCGCGTCGACGGCTTGTGGATGGCGCCGGGTACGAACGCCATGGTGGTGAGCGCGGCCCACGTCCTCGACGCAGTCGTTCGCGACGCGCGTGGCGCGACGACCACGGCAAGAAAGGAAGTGTCATGCAACTGATTCGATCTCATGTCTTTTTCGGGTCGCTCTCGATCGCTTTTGCGTGCGGGCCCGAGGTCGCGGAGGAGAACACCTGGATGTTGGGGACGTTCTCGACCCGTTCGGCGAATGGATATAATATCCCGTCTGTGTTTCACTATGAGTTCCGCGAAGACGGGACGCTGGTCGTCAGCGGAGTCTCGGATTACGGGAAGCGGAGCGTTGAACCGGTCGAATACACCTGGGAGTATCTCGACGATGAGTCGATCGAGGTCGTTCTCGCTGAGCCCCAAGGCGGAGTCGATCATTGGCGCGTGAGCCCGGGTAGGGATTGCAATCTGCTCCGTTTCAAGGGCTTTCAGGGTAGTGATGAACTCTTCGAGGACGTATTACACCGCGGAAAGGTTTGCCTGCTTGAAGGGGGCATGTGCCCCAGCGGCAGCAACTGCGACGCGAACATGTCCGCATATTGCGACGATCCCCCGCCGGCCTGTGAAGAAGTGCCGTAAGCGCCCGGTTCGGCGCATGCGCCAACCCCTCAGCCGGTGCCGAGCTCGCGCCGAAGCGCCTGGATCACCTTCGTGACCTGTTGCCGGCGCTCCTTGAGCGAGCTGTCTTTTTGGGCAGGTGCCAGGCCATCGACCCCGGTGCAGAAGCGCTCGAGGTGGGCCAGCGCCTGGCCTTTGCCGCCGACCGCCAGCAGCGCGCGCGCGAGCCCGTAGTGGGCCTCCAGGTGATCCGGCGCGGCGCGTAACAGCAGCCGATACCCGGCGATCGCCGTGTCGTGGTCGCCCAGGCGCAGCGCCAGCGCGGCGAGATTGCTCTGCGCCTCCGGCTGGTCGGGGTCGCAGCGCAGCGCCTGGTCGAAGTGGTCGCGCGCGCCGTCGAGGTCGCCGACCGCAGCGAGCAGCGCGCCGAGGTTGGTGTAGGCCGCCGCGAATTCGGGGTCGAGGTCGAGGGCCCGGTCGTAGGCCTGGCGCGCGTCGAGGAACGCGGCGTCGTCGGGGTCGTGGCCGTCCCAGCTGCGCTCGCGCTCACAGGCGATCGTGAACCACTCGTAGGCACTGCGGTCCTCTTCGTCGCCGTCGTCGTCGCGGGCGCGGGGGATCGCCAGCACCTGGGATGCTTGCTGCTGCAAGGTCTGGACGCTGAAGTCGAGCAGGCCCTGGCCGGTGACCGCCTCGTAGCTGCGCTCGCTGCCCTCGACGATTACGCGGTCGTGTTCGCAGCGGACCCGCAGGCTCGACAGCGGCGAGTCCACTTCGGGCAGTTTGACGCGCAGCGCGTCCAGGCTGCGGCGCACGCGTTGCAGCGACAGGCCGGCGCCGAGCAGCTCGCGCGCCACCTTGATGCCTATCAAGTCGCGAAAGCTGTACCAGGTGCGGCCCTTGACGCGGATGCTGGCGCGGGCGGTGATGCAGGACGTGCGGCGCAGCGTGAAGCAGCAGCACGGCCTGGCCTCGGTCGCGTCGTTGCACGCGGGCGTGTTCACGGTCGTGCAGCGCTTCCGCAGCGACCTCGGCCTCCACGTTCACCTGCACTGCCTGGTCACCGACGGCGCGTACGAGGAGCAGGGCGACGAGCTGCGCTTCCTGGCCGCCGCACCGCCGACGCCGGAGCGCATGACCGCCGTGCTCGCGCAGGTCCACGAGGTGGTCCGCGCCGCCGACGACGACCTCGACCTCGACCCTGCGCTGGCCGCCTGCCTGCAGCTCTCGCACGAGCTTTTTCTCCCGGTCCTGTGCGACGGCGCGGGCCTCGGCTTGCATTGGTGAGGGCTCCGCAAATGAGCCCACCAAAACCCCGTCCATACCAAACTCATGCACGCAGACCTGACGTATGGCTCCAGGCTCGGCGTGACGACACCACCCGGCCGCGACGAATCCTGTGCTGGTGAGCGTCGCCGCAGCCGCAGCACTCTGCCCCGCGTCCAGCCCGATAGCGGGCTGGCGTGGACAGGCGGGAGAGCAGCGCCTAGACTGCCGGCGATGCGGTCGGTCGCCCTCCTCACCCTCGTCTCGGCCGTGTCCTGCGGGCCCGCGGACAGCAACGCGACGAGCTTCGGCGTGGGCCCGGGGACGATGTCCGCGGACTCGACCTCGGGCAGCTCGGGAAGTTCGACCGGCTCGACCGGCTCGACTGGCTCGACCGGCTCGACCGGCGGCACGTCGACGGGGATGGGGCTCGACTCGAGCACGGGAACGGACTTGATCCCAGACTTTGGCTCTCCGGGACCCGAGGGGTGCCAGGGAAAGATCGATTTCCTGTTCGTGATCAGTAACTCGCCCACGATGAAGGGGCATCAGTGGCAAGTGGTGGCGTCGCTCCCCGATTTCATCACCAAGATCCAGGACGAATTCGCGGCGTTCGACACGCACATCATGGTGACGGACACGGACGACTTCTGGCAGATGGATGAGTGCTCGGTGTGCGGACCCGGCTGCGACCCGGGGGGCGAGCCGCCACTCTGCGGCGCTGAGCTGGGCCCCTGCGACACGACAATCGGAGCAGGCGTGACGTTCCCGGGGGGGAGCGACTCGAGCGCACGTCGCTGCAAGCTGGCCGCCGGACGCTACATCACGAGTGACGACCCCGACCCCATCGCGGCGTTTCTCTGCACCGCCAAGGTCGGCAGTGAAGGCGCCTTCCCACGTGTGGCCGATGCCATGGTCGCGGCGCTGAGCTGGCCGCTGCTCGGCACCAACGGCTACCCCCCGGGCTGTAACCAGGGCTTCCTCCGGGATGACGCGCTCCTGGTCGTCACGCTGATCTCGGACGTGTACGAGGATGAATCATCAGGTCCTGCGTGGGCATGGCTCAAGGCGCTCATGGCCGCCAAGCACCAGGACGGCGAGGCTTTCCAGCTCCTGGTGATCACATCGGACCGCGACGTCGTTGACGGTCTGTGCGGCGAGTATAGCGGCGCAATCAATCGACTCCGCACGTTCGTAAACATCGTGCCGCATGGAAAGATCGGGAGCATCTGCGCGGACAGCTACGGCCCGTTCTTTGATGA
>JAYUXQ010000865.1:0-3550 GCA_043752905.1 Nannocystis sp.
ACCGCGAGAAATATAGGTAAGGCTCCTTACCTAAATTACAGAGGGTGGTCGGCACCAGAGCGAAGAAGTGGCGAAAGCGGTGGGATCGGGCGGACACCATGATTTCTGACAAACAAAGAGCCGGCGAGACAACCCCGCAACCCTCACCCACCGCAGGTGCCTGTGTACATCGAGCATGGCTACGCGTCGAGCGTGAAGGGGGGCACGGTGATCGTCGCCGATGTCCACGACCGCGAGGAGCATGCGCGGCGGCTCTGCGATCCGGAGACGTACCGGCCGCCGCCGTGTCGCCGCTGTGGGCGGCGGCTGCACGGGCATGGCACACGCCAGCGCCAGCCCTGCGGTGAGACGCCGATCGACCTCCGGCGCTACCGCTGCCCGTCGTGCGGCGGGGTCGTGCAGGTGCTTCCCGGGTTCCTCGCCAGAAACTTGTGGCGGACCTGGGCCACGGTGGAGGCGTGGCTGTGTCGTGGCGCCGGTGAGACGGTTGCGGAGGGTGGTCGCGTTGCGGACGCAGCGGCGGTGGCGGGCGCGGCTGCTGAGAGCCGGAGCGACCGGGCGCCCCGTCTTCGACCAGGACGGCGTGCTGCGCAAGAAGGCGTACCTGCTGACGCAGATCGACGTCGCGTCACGCTTCCTCCACGAGGCCGCCGAGCACCACCAGTGAAGATGCGCCAACTCGGCGACGGATCGGCCACGACCATCTCATCGCCATGGGCTTCACGGCCGAGATGGTGGCCGACTGGCTCGCCACGGGACGACTCGTCAAGACCGAGTGGCCGGGCTTCTACACGCAAGCTCCGGCGTTCGAGCGGGATCTTGACCGGCTGGCAACTCGCCGCCGCGTTGGGCGCGGCCACCTTATTACCCTCGGCGTGACCACGGGGGTCGTCGAGCGTTGGCGGAGAGGCTGGACAGCACGAGCGGAGCGAGGCGCTGCATCGGGCCACGATGGCGCCGCGCGATTTCGCGTGTCAAGGGATTTCGGAGGCGCTTGCCGCTTGATCCAAAAAGCTTGCAGGTGCTATCGGGTGGGCATTCGCGGCCCGGGCCGCGCTGGCGATGCGCATCAAGAAGATCGAGATCAGCGGGTTCAAGTCGTTCGCCGACCGCGAGGTCGTGCACATCGACGATCACGTCACCGCGATCATCGGGCCCAACGGCTGCGGCAAGTCCAACATCGTCGACGCGATGCGCTGGTGCCTCGGCGAGCAGCGGGCCAAGCACCTGCGCGGCGCGGGCATGGTCGACGTCATCTTTGCCGGGTGCAGCGTGCGCGGGCCGGGCAACGCGGCCGAGGTGACGCTGACCTTCGAGAACACCGGCAACGTGCCGGTCGCGTACCTCAACTACGCCGAGGTCGCGGTGACCCGCCGGCTGCTGCGCGACGGCACCAGCGAGTACCTGATCAACAAGGTGCCGTGCCGCCTGCGCGACATCTCGGAGCTGATGACGGGCACCGGCGCGGGCACCCGCGGCTACTCGATCATCGAGCAGGGCCAGGTCGGGCGCATCGTCAGCAGCAAGCCGGAGGAGCGCCGCTACATCATCGACGAGGCGGCCGGCATCACCCGCTTCAAGGCCCAGAAGCAGGCCGCCGAGACGAAGATCGCCCAGACCCAGCAGAACCTGCTGCGCGTGCATGACGTGCTCGGCGAGCTCGAAGGACGCCTCGGCAACCTGCGCCGCCAGGCCCAGAAGGCCGAGCGCTACAAGCGTTACCGCAGCGAGCTGCGCGCGCTCGACCTGTGGATGGCCAGCCACCGCTTCCTCGAGCTGACGATGACCGCCCGGGTGCTCGAGGCCCGCCGCGCCGACCTCGGCGAGCAGGTCCAGGCCGTGCGTAGCGCCCTCGCCAGCCACGAGGCGAGAGGCGAGGCGGCGCGGCTGTCGGCGTCGCAGGCCGAGCAGGCGCTCAGCGAGCGCCAGCAGCAGGTCTTCGACCTCGAGAACCGCGTGCGCCTGGCCGAGACCGAGGAGCAGTACCGCCGCCGCGAACAGGAGGCCCTGCGCACCGCGGCCACCCAGGCGCGCGCCGAGGCCGGCGTGCTGGCCCGCAGCCTCGAGAACCTCGAGCAGGAGCTGGCGCAGGTCCAGGCGCAGTACGAGGAGGTCGCGTCGAGCGGCGACGAGGGCCACGCCGACACGGCGGAGCGCATGCAGGAGGAGCACGACTCGCTGGCCTCGCGCCTGCGCGGCGAGGCGTCGGAGCACGAACGCCGCCGCGGCGAGCTGTCGCGTTTACATGCCCGTGAGGCCAGCGTCGCGGCCCAGCTCGGCGCGAGGGCCGAGGGCCTGACCGAGCTCGAGCAGCGGTTGCAGGGCCTCGGCGGCGAGATCGAGCTGCTGCAGATCAACGTCGAGCGCGACCGCAGCGACCTCGAGGTCGGCGAGCAGGCGCGGGAGTTCGCGACGGAGCGCGTGCAGGAGCTCGGCCAGCGGCGTGGCACGATCGACCGCGAGAAGACGGAGCTCAAGCAGCGCATGCGCGCCTCGGAGACCGCCCTCGACGCCGCGCGCGGCGAACTCCAGCGCCTGCGCTCGCGCGCCCAGTCGCTCGAGGAGATCCAGACCCGCTACCGCGGCTGCGCCAGCGGCGTGCAGCTGATCATGCAACATCGCGATCAGCTCGGCGTGCTCGGCATCCTCGCCGATCAGCTCAGCGCGCCGGCCCACCTCGAGGCGGCGCTGTCGTCGGTGTTGGGCGATCGCCTGCAGGGCATTTTGGTCGACGCGCCGCACGGCGGGGCCAGCGGCGTCGCGCTGTTGAAGCAGAAGCAGGAGGGCCGCACGGCGTTCCTGCCGCGCACGGCGCGTGTCCCGGCGGACATGTCCCCCGGGACAGCAGGCCCGGAGGACATGTCCGCGGAGACAGGTAGCGCCGGTGGCCTCGGCATCTCGCTCGAGCGCTCGGGCCTCGGCGGCGCGTCGGTGACCCCGGGCACGCTCGGCCGCCTCGTCGACCTCATCGAGGTGGCGGCGGAGTTTCGCCCGCTGGCGCGCGCGCTGCTCGGCGAGACGGTGGTGGTCGAGACGCTGGCCCAGGCGATCGCGCTCTGGGACGCCGGTGACGCGCCGCCGGTGGTCACGCTCGAGGGCGACCGCCTGGAGCCCTCCGGTGTGGTCGTCGGTGGATCGGCCAAGGGCCTCGACGCCGCGCTGTTGCAGCAAAAGCGGGAGATCCGCGAGCTGCACGCGCAGGCCGAGACCCGCGCCGCCGAGCTGGAGGTCGCGCGCCAGGCCCATCACGCGCTGCACGAGCGCCAGAGCGTCCTCGACAGCGAGCGCGAGCACAGCGAGGCCGCGTTGCTCGAGGCCGAAAAGACCAAGCTGATGCGCGCGCAGGAGGTCAACCGCCTCCAGGCCGAGATCCGCAGCCTCACGCAGAGGATCGAGGCGGGCACGCGCGAGCGCGACAAGCTGCTGCTGAGCCTCGGCACCCGCCGCGAGGACGGCCTGCGGCTCACCGCCGAGCTCGTGGAGATCCGCGATAAATTGCCCGAGCTGGAGCAGCAGGGCCAGGACGCCGAGAGCCGCCTCGAGACGTTGC
>JAYUXQ010000866.1:0-3549 GCA_043752905.1 Nannocystis sp.
CGAGGAGGTCGAGCCGCCGGCGAGCGTGACGCTCGGCGAGCGCCCCGGTCAGCCGCCGTGGGCCCGCATGGCGCTCGCGCTGGCGATCTGCGGCCCGGCCCTGTGGCTCGGCGGCGTGCCGGTGGTGGTGGTGCCGGTGTTCCTCGGCGTCGCCCTGCTGCTGTGGCTGCGCCTGTGCCTGCACAGCCCTGGCCCGCTGCGCGTCCCCTACGGCAGCCTGATCGGTCTGATCGCCGCGACGATGACGCTGCTCCAGTGGGTCCCGCTCCCGCGAGCGCTGCGCGAGTGGCTCGCGCCCGACCTCGCCGCCATGTCCGCCGCCGCGCTCGCGGGCAGCGAATGGACCCCGTGGGCCGGCATCTCGCCGGTCCCCGGAGACACCGCCGTGGAGGCCGCGCGCCTGCTCGGGCTGACCGCGTTGTATGTCGCCGCGGCCCAGCTCTCGTGGCGCGTCAGCGCGGCCCTCGTCGCCGGCCTCGGCAGCGCCGTCGCCCTGCTGGGCCTCGTGCAGGCCGGCCTCGGCGTGCGCCTGATCTACGGGTTTTATCTCCCCAGCGACGTCGACCCCGCGCACACACCCGCCCTGCTGACCTGCTTCGTCAACCCCAACCACCAGGCCGGCCTGTTCCTGCTCGGCATCTTCTCGGCGGCCGCGCTCGCCGTGTACTTCCGGTTGCAGGCCGCCGAGACCAGCGACCCCAACCGCCTCGGCCGCGCCGGCGAGCGCGGCCTGATGGCCCTCGCCGGCGTCGCCTTGCAGGGCGTCGCGCTCTTGCTGTCACTGTCACGCGGAGCGATGGCCGCGCTGCTGCTCGTCGCACCGATCGCGCTGATGATCGCCTGGTCGCGCGACGCCAAACAAAAGCGGCGCGGACTGTGGCTGCGTCGACTGCTGTTGCTCGTCGTGTTCGCCGGCCTCGGCGCCGTGCTCGCCCGCCACAGCGGCGCCTGGGCCGAGCTCGCCACGCTGGCCCGCACCGCCGAGCCGGGCTTCCAGAGCAAGTTCCGCGTCGCCCAGGACGCCGTCGCGTTGGTCGCCCTCTCGCCGGTGCTCGGCATCGGGCGCGGCGCCTTCATCGACCTGTTCCCGGCGATCGACTCGACCCCGGAGGGCGTCGTGCACACGCACCTCGAGTCGGCGCCGGTCGCTATGCTGGTCGAGTGGGGCCCCGTCGCCGGCAGCGCGATCGGCCTCGGCATGCTCTGGTGGTGGATCGCCGCGATGTACAGCAGCGGCGGACGCCACGGACGGCCGCGGCGGATCGCGCTGTGTGGCGTGCTGGCCCTGGCGATCCACAGCCTCGGTGACTTCAGCCTCGAGTTCCTCGGCGTCGCCGCGCCGCTGTGTGCCCTCGCCGGCTCGCTGTCCGAGCGTCGCATGATCTTGCAATGGTCGGCCCGCCAGGCCGCGCGCGTCGGCGGCCTCGCGCTCGCGGGGGCCCTCGCGCTCTCGCTGTGGGCCGTGCCGCACAGCTGGCAGCGCCGGTACGGCGGCGAGCGCGACGAGCCCGGCGCGCTCCAGACCTCGCAGCAGCTCGCCGACCCCGCCTCACTGCGCACGCGCCCGCTCGACGGCGGCCTGCACACGCGCCTCGCGTTCCAGGCGGTCGAGGCCGAGGACTGGCCGCAGGCCCGCGCGCGCGCCCTCGTGGCGACGCGCCTGCACCCGAACGACGCCGATCCGTGGTGGTTGCTGACCGCCGCCGAGTACGGCCTCGGGCACAAGGAGGCCGCGGCCGAGGCGCTCGCGCGCACCCTCGCCGTCGTCCGCAAACCGCTGCCCCGCGAGGTCGTCGACACCCTGCTCGACCGTTATCCCGGCGCGGACGAGCTGGCCGCGCGGATGCCCGAGGCGCTGGGGCCGTGGACTCTGGTGATGGAGTCGATCATCCCGGTCGCGCCCAGCTACGCGGCGATCCTCGCCGCGACGCGCACGCAGGTCGAGCGCCAGGAGCCCGAGGTCCTGCGCTTGCAGGTGCGCATCGCCCTCGAGACGCAGAACCCCGCGCTGGCCCGCTACCACGCCAGCCTGCTGCGTCAGCTCGCGCCCGACGATGCCACCAGCCACCTGCTGCTGGTGCGTGCGCTGCGGGCCTTCCCCATCCCGCGCGAGCGCGAGATCCAGGCCGCGGTCGAGCTCGCCCTCACGCGACCGCTCGAGGACTCCGCCGAGGTCGGGTTGCTCGAGGAAGAATGGGTCGAGTCGTTGCTCCGCGAGGGCACCCCTGCCGCGAAGGAGCGAGCCCGCGAGCTGCTGCCGAGGTTGCTGACGCGTCCGGGCGACCGGGCGGCGCTCCAGCGTCGCAACGCGCTCCGCCAGGCCGTCCACGGCTCCTGATCGCCGCTGTGGGCCGACATGGCCGCCCGGCCATGTTGGCCATTCACGGGACCTCGACGCGGGCTCTTTCTGTCACGCTCACCGAACGCCGCGAGGGCCGGCCGTCCCCGTTTCGGGGAGCGACGCGGCCCTCGGGCGCGAGACGGGGCTTTATCAGCCCTTCTTGTTGTCCGCGTACTTGCGGATCAGGTCGTCCTGGATGTGGCGGGGGACCGCCTCGTAGCGCTCGAACTCCATGGTGTACTCGGCCTTGCCCTGCGAGTTGGAGCGCAGCTCGGTCGAGTAGCCGAACATGTTGGCGAGCGGCACGTGGGCCTCGATGACGCTGGTGCCCATCGAGGACTCGGAGCCGACGATGTTGCCGCGGCGCCGGACCAGGCCGCCCTGGATGCCGCCCTGGAACTCCTCGGGCGTCTCGACGACCACGCGCATGATCGGCTCGAGGATCGTCGGGGCCGCCTTGGGCATGGTCTCCTTGAAGGCCGCGCGGGCGGCGATCTGGAACGCCATGTCGCTGGAGTCGACCGCGTGGGCGCCACCGTCGTTGATCTCCATCTCGACGCCGACGACCGGGAACCCGATCAACACGCCGCGACTGAGGCCCTGACGGAAGCCGTCGTCACACGAGGAGATGTACTCGCGCGGGATCTTGCCGCCGACGACGTTGTCGACGAAGCGATAGATCTTCTCCTCGGAGTCCTCCGCGATCGGACGCATCACGCCGCCGATCTTCGCGTACTGGCCCGAGCCACCCGTCTGCTTCTTGTGGGTGTAGTTGTACTGGACCTCTTGCGTGATCGTCTCGCGGTAGGCCACCTGCGGCTCGCCGACGATCGTCTCGACCTGGTACTCGCGCTTCATGCGCTCGATGTAGATGTCGAGGTGCAGCTCACCCATGCCCTGGATGATCGTCTCGCCGGACTCCTCGTCGCGGTGGACGCGAAAGGTCGGGTCCTCCTTCGAGAAGCGGTTGAGCGCCTTCGAGAAGTTCTGCAGGCTGTCCTTCTTGAGCGGCTGCACGGCGTAGCTGATCACCGGCGCCGGCACGAACATCGAGCGCATCGAGTAGACCGTGTCCCCGTCGGTGAACGAGTCACCCGAGGCGCAGTCGATGCCGAACAGCGCGGCGATGTGGCCGGCCGACGACTCGTCGATGTCCTGCATCTCGTCCGCGTGCATACGCACCAGACGGCCCACCTTGGACTTCTTGC
>JAYUXQ010000867.1:0-3547 GCA_043752905.1 Nannocystis sp.
TCGACCGGCTGCTGGCCGGCTACAAAGGGAACCTCGTCGCCGACGCACACTGGGTCGCCAGGCTCTTCTTTGCGATGTCGATACCGTCGTACTTGAGCACGACACAAAGTGGGCGGCCACGAGGACTGTCGTTCGGGACAGTAGCGAAGGATGCAGGCGCGGACGATAAGCTGTCCTTCGGGACAGCATCTCGGCACGGCGAAGGCGGGGCGCCGACGATGTCACACGGGCGACGGGAGGCGCCGCCGTCGTGCGGGACCCGCAGCCGACGGCCCTCCCGTCGTCCGCCCATGGCGCTCGAGCCCCGCGTCTGCGGTCACGAAGCAGCGATCGGCAGACTACGATGCCCGCGAGGCGCAGCCTCCCGCACGAGGTCGGCGGCAGCGCGCACCCAGGCCGGGTGGGCGTTGAGGCTGGGGACCAGACGCAGGGCCTCGCCACCCGCGCGCTTGAAGTCCTCCTCGGCGCGGATGCCGATCTCCTCGAGGGTCTCGAGGCAGTCGGCGACGAACGCGGGGCAGAACACCGCGACGCGTCGGACGCCGCGGCGCGCCAGCTCGGGCAGGACGATGTCGGTGTATGGACGGATCCATACGGCGCGGCCGAGGCGGGACTGGAAGCTCAGGGAGGTGGTGTCGGGGGCGAGGCCGAGGCGGGCCGTCAGCGCGCTGGCGGTGGCGAAGCACTGGGCGCGGTAGCAGTGGCGATTGGCGGCGACGATCTGCGCGCAGCAGTCGTCGCTGCGCAGGCAGTGGGTGCCGGACACGTCGCTCTTGTGCATGTGACGCTCGGGCAGGCCGTGAAAGCTGTAGAGCACGTGGTCGGGGCGGAACTCTTCGAGCACGGGCGCGCCGACCTGGGCGAAGGCGTCGATGAAGCCGGGGTCGTCGTAAAAGGGCGGGACGATCGTCAGGTAGGGGGTGTTCCACAGGCCGGCGGCCTCGCGGTAGACGGCCTCGACGGTGGATCCGGTCGAGCTCGCGGCGTACTGCGGATACAGCGGGAACACGACGATGCGGTCGCAGCCGCGGTCGCGCAGGGCGGTCAGGCCGGCGCGGATCGATGGGTTGCCGTAGCGCATCGCCAGCTCGACCTGCATGTCGGGCAGGGCGGCGCGCACCTCGTCGGTGAGGGCGCGGCTAAAGTGCAGCAGCGGCGAGCCCTCGGGGCGCCAGACCTTGCGGTAGGCCTCGGCGGACTTCGCCGGCCGGGTCGGCAGGATGATGATGTGGAGGAGCAGCCAGCGGCCGATCGGCGAGATGTCGAGGACGCGGGGGTCGGACAGGAACTCGCGCAGATAACGGCGGACCTCCGGTGCCTGTGGGGCGTCGGGAGTGCCGAGGTTGACGAGGAGGACGCCGATCGGGCTTGGCATGGGCAGTGGGTCGCCATGGTGGACCGGGGGGCGCGCGCTTGCAACCCGCGGACCTCTTGACCGCGAGCACGGGAGCCTGCAAGCGTTGCCGGCGAATGGCCGACTTGCTCTCGCTCGCCCCCGGCGAGGTCCACGTGTGGCTGACGACGCCGGAGACGATCGTCGAGCCGGTGTTGCTGGCCACCTACGCGGCGTGGATGAACCCGGAGGAGACGGCGCGGCACACTCGCTTCATGTTCGCGCGGCACCGGCAGCAATTCCTGGTCGCGCGGGCGCTCGTGCGGACGACGCTGTCGCGCTACGTCGACCTCGAGCCGGCCGCGTGGCGCTTCACCAACAACCAATGGGGGCGGCCGGACATCGACGCCGGGCACGGGCCGGGCGACCTGCGCTTCAACCTCTCGCACACCGATGGGCTGGTCGCGGTCGCGATGGCGCGGGGGGAGCTCGGCGTCGATGTCGAGGACACCTGGCGACGGTCGCACACCGACCAGATCGCCGAGCACTTCTTCGCGCCGGCCGAGGTGGCCGCCCTGCGGGCCTTGCCGCCGGAGCGCCAGCATGGCCGCTTCTTCGAGCTGTGGACGCTCAAGGAGGCGTACATCAAGGCGCGGGGCATGGGCCTGGCGATCGCGCTGCACAGCTTCGCGTACGCGCTCGAGGGCTCGCGGATCGGGATCACGATCGACGACACGCACGGCGACGTCGCGGAGGGCTGGCAGTTCATGCTCGGCGCGCCGACCGAGCGGCACCGGCTCGCGCTGGCGGTGCGCTTCGCGGGCGGCGAGGCGGCGCAGGTGCGGGTCATCGAGGTCGTGCCCGGCGCGGCTGGCAGCGAGCTGATCCGGCCCTGAGTTACCGCCGACCGCGGCCGCCGAAAGCACGACGGCGCCCGGCCGCGGAGCGGACGGACGCCGGACGGTGACCGGGGAAGGAGTATCGCGGTCAGCGAAGAGCTTCGCGGAGGCGGGGCAGGTTGTCGGGGATGACGACGCTGACCAGGATCCCGAGCTGGGCCTTGGTGCAGTCGACGGCCATGCCCCAGCGGTACTTCACGTCGAGGTCGATGACGACGATCATGACGCTGCCGTCCTCACCGAGGCGCAGCATGGTTTGGTGGAGGTAGTCGGGCACGGGGAGGCCGGACTTCTTGATCGTCTCGCCGATGCGCTCACACAGGATGTTGAACAGGGCGCAGGCCTTGGGGGAGCTGCGGATACCGGCGACGGACATGCCGGACGACTTGCTAAACACGTCCGTTGCGGCGCAGCCACCCATCAAGCCGTCCTCGACCTCGACCAACAGTGCATTTACGGTCTTCAGATTCATTTCGAGTTCCTTCGTGTCCGTGCGGCGTATTCGGCGTGATCAGGACTTTAGCGAGTTCGGCGAGTACAGCGACGTCGGCGGGCCGGGGCGCGAATCCTCAACGGCGGCTCATCCGGGCGCAGGGCCGGCGAGCGCCGAACGCCCCGCCATCCTAGCTCGCTTCTGGCGCTGACTCCAACATTTTCTCACCCCCGGACCGGCCCGGGACAGGCCCGGGAGACCCAGGGAGCACAGCATTCCGGGCCGTCGGAGGGGACTTGCCCCCGGCTGTCCGGGGTTGCGCCGGAGCGCCGCAGGGCTTGAACCAGCGACCCCGAACCGGAGCGCCGAACCAGGGTGTCGACCTCCAAGCCCTAACTAGAAGCTCAGCCCGCGGATCGGGTCCGGATCGTCGTTCTGGGTCTCCTTGAGATAATGCTGGGCGGCGCGGCGCAGGAGGGTCTTGAGCTCCTCGGTGTCCCAGGGCTTGGTGACGTATTGCCACATGAGGCCCTCGTTGAGGCCGCGGATAACCACGTTGATATCCGCATAACCTGTGATGAGGATGCGGACCGGGGTCGGGTTGATCGCCTTGAGCTTGCCAAACAGCTCGACGCCGGTCATCTCAGGCATGCGCTGGTCGCTGAGAACCAGGTGAATTTCCTGATCGCGAAAGATCTGCAAGGCCTCGGCGCCGGAGTTCGCGGTGTGCACCTTGAACATGTCACGAAAGCTCTCCTCGAGGGTGTTGAGGATGCCGCGCTCGTCGTCGACGATGAGCAGGGTCAGCATCTTCTTGTTCTCGGTCCCGATGACGCCGGTCTTCTGGTATTCCTTCCAACTCATGCCATACCTCGCTTCTCG
>JAYUXQ010000868.1:0-3546 GCA_043752905.1 Nannocystis sp.
CTGGGATCGGCGAGCTCGACCCGATCACGCCGCCCAGTTCGTTCTGCTGGACCGTG
This sequence comes from Nannocystis sp., assembly GCA_043752905.1. Taxonomy (GTDB): domain Bacteria; phylum Myxococcota_A; class Polyangia; order Nannocystales; family Nannocystaceae; genus Nannocystis. Next base: position 57 of record JAYUXQ010000868.1, read on the forward strand.
GAGCCGTCGTATCCCCACTGTTGCGGCGTGCAGTCGCCGTGACCAGGGAGAGGGATGTGGCGCCGGGAGAGAACGTGAGCGTACCGTTCCCCGGACACGCCGCGTCGCCGCCGCAGTCCTGCAGGCATGTGCCGCAGTCCTCGCCGGAGAAGGCGATGCACTCACCGTCTCCGCAGAGCCCGGCGCAGTACAGCTCCGGCGGGAGTTCCGGATCGAACTTCCCCAGCCGCTCGGTCATCACCCCCTCACCACCGCCACACGCGGAGATCAGCGCAGAAGAGAGGATGGTCGAGCACCACCAGGCCGTGACGTGTCTTGAGGTCCATGAAGATCTCCTGGAATCGAGTCGGTCTCGCGGCGACGGATCGTCGCCAGGTGGGGCCGAGGTAGCGAAGTGTTGAGAGCGCGCCTGGGAACTCTACAAACCTCGGGCCGAATCCGGGCAGCTCACCTGGAACCGTTTTCCTGGCCGCCGCGGCCGCCAGGCATGACACGCGCGAGAACTATGTCAGCGTGTGTCACCTCGATCTCTACGCTCAAAGATCCACGAGCGGACCGGCGCCCGTGTCCATATCTCCGTACGTCTCGGCCTCGACGCCGAAGGCGCGGCTGATCGAGACGAGCAGACGTTGATGGTGCTGCCACTTCGCCACGTCGTTCCAGTCCGGCGAATCCGGCGTCGGCTGCTGCCAGCGGACGTAGCGCCCGGTCGGGAACGCGAAGTTGCGTCCGCCCATGAGCAGGTACGGGAAGCGCAGGTGCTCGTGCGTCGACCCGATGCGGTTTTGCGTGTCGGTCGACCAGACGACCAGCGTATTGTCGAGGACCGACCCCTCACCCTCCGGCGCGGCCGCCAGACGACCGAGCAGGTAGGCCATGCGATCGCCGAACCAGGTGTCGATCTGCCGGAGTTTGTCGTGCACCGACGTGTCGTCCGGCGTGTCCGCGCACGCGTGGGTGAGCGCGTGGTGGTTGAAGCCAAGGACATCGTCCCCGTTGGAATGCCCGAGCTGCAAACTGGCGACGCGGGTCAGATCGCAGGCGAACGCAGCGGAGATCAGGTCCGCCTGGCGCTCGAACAACAACTGCCCGTGCTCGCTCCAATTCGGGCCCTCGATCGCTTCAAAGCTGGTCGGGGCGCTGCACCCACCCATGACCGCGTCGACGCGCTTCTCGATGCCGCGGATCGCCGCCAGGTGCGACTCGAGCGCGGCACGCTGCGAGGCGCCGATCTTGAGCATGACGCGATCCAGGTCGGACTTGACCATGTCGATGACACTCAGGCGACGCGCCCGGGCCTGCGCGAGCTTGGCCTGCTCGACCGGATCGTCGGTGAAGTCGCCGAACAGCCGGTCGAACGCCGCTCGCGGGTCCTGCTCGGGCTCCAGCGGTTGGCCGGGCCCCGCGTAGATCATGCGTCCGCCGCCCCACGCGTCGCCGGCGAGGACGCCGAGCTCGATCGAGCGATAGAGCGACTGATCGCCGATGGCCGCCGCGACCGTCTGATCGATCGAGGTGCCGTTGTTCCACTCGCTCTCCTGGTTGCGCGAGCCGGTCCACACCATCGAGATGCCCTTGCCGTGCTCATTGCCCGGGCCGCCGTTGGCGTCCCATTGCATGCCCTGCTTGACGAGCCCGTCGGGGAACAACAGGTGCTCCTTGTAGGGCGCCAGGCCGGCGAGGCTAGACCCGAGCTCCCACTCGAACTCGCTCCCCGTGGGCCACCAGGACTCCGCGAAGTTGCCGAGCGGCGAGTACACCAGCAAGATCCGGCGAGGGCCGTCGCCGGCGGCGCGGGCCCCCCGCGGGAGGAACGGCAAGAGCCCGGCCGTGATGCCGACTCCCGCGATCGTGCCGAGAAAAGTACGACGATGGAAATTTGCGATCTTCATGGTTTTTTCCCTTCACTCAGCGGACCGATAGCGAAATGAATCACTCGTCACGAGCCCGACGAGCAGGGCCTTGATGTCGCCGCCGGATGCGGCCATGATCTCGCTGGCCTCACGCAACGAACAGGCGTCGGCGTACGAGCGCTCGCGGCCGAGGCCGAAGCGAAACCACTGGGTGGCGACGCAGTCGCGTACCTGCTCGCTGGCGGCGAGCCGCCCGGCGAGCTCGACCGGGCCCATGAAGCTGCCCTCGGCGCCGCGCGCGTCGATCAGCTCCCCGGCGGCATCGACATCGAGGCCACTGTCTTGCGCGCGCCAGCGGCCGATCCCGTCGAAGTTCTCCAGCCCGAAGCCGATCGGATCCATCAGGTTGTGGCAGCCCGCGCACTCGGGACGATCTGCGTGCTGACGGACGATCTCCTGCGTGGTCAGCCCTTCCGTGGGCGGCGGTAGCGTCATGTTGATGTCGCCCGCCGGGGGCGGGATGCTCTGGCACAGCAGGGCCTCGCGGACCCACTTGCCGCGGTGGACCGGCGAGCTGCGGTTCGGGTGGGCGTGGGTCGCCAGCACCGCGGGCAGGGTCAGCAGGCCGGCGCGCTGGGTCGGGTCGAGCGCGACCTCACCGGACGCTTGCACCGCCTCGGGGCCCACGCCGTACAGGTCGAGCAGCTCCTGCCCTTCCGGGTACGAGAAGGAGGCCGTCAGCAGCGTGGCCAGCGTCCCGTCGCCGTGACGGACCACGGCGTCCGCGAAGCGGACAGTCTCGTCGTACATCGCCTGGCGCAGGGTGTTCGACCACGCCGGATAATACTCCGCGTCCTTGTCCGTCGCGGCGAGCCGGTCCACGCCGGTCCACTCGACGTGGAAGCGCTCGACCGCCTGCCCGAAGCGCGGGTCCAGGAGCATCCGCTCGGCCTGCGCCTTCAGCTGCTCGGGGCTGGCCAGCTCGTCGAGCTCGGCAGCGGCCAGCAGCGCGTCGTCGGGTCCGGCGTCCCACAGCAGGAACGACAGCCGGGTCGCCGTCTCGAAGGAGGTCAACGGGACCACGCCAGGGGCCGCCGGATCGGGAGCGCCATACTCGAGGATGTAGAGAAAGTTCGGCGACTGCAGCACGGCCTGGATGACCAGGCCGATCCCCGCCGAGAACTGCTCGGTCGCGCCGATCTCGTAGATCGCCTGCAGCACATCGCTCTCCTCCACGAGCAGCGGCCGACGATAGGCGCGGCGGCCGAATTCGGCGATGAACTGGCCGGCGCAGGCGGCCTCCTGCCCCGATGGGTCGCACGGGAGGCGCCCGCTCAGGTCCGTCATCGCGGCGCTCGCCACCGCCTCCGCGGCGTCCATGTACTTCTCGACCTCGAGCTCGCCGACGGGCGCGGTCGAGTTGGTCGAGAAGGGCCCGACCTTTTTGTCGGAGACGAAGCCGCCGGTCGGCGGTTCGAGGTCCAGCAGGGCGCGGACGGTGTTCTCGTACTGGCTCCGCGTGAGGCGCCGCAGCGCGTTCGGACCGACGGTGACGGCGCCCTCGCAGTCGAGCCCGACACCGTCGCCGGTCGTGGGCGTCGCGTCCGTGCCGCTCGAGTCGCCCGCCTCGGTGGCGC
>JAYUXQ010000869.1:0-3542 GCA_043752905.1 Nannocystis sp.
GCTGTACGATCTGGCGGGCTCGCGCCGCCCGGGCCTGCTCGCCGACCTCGCGCGCAGCGGCCTCGTCACCCGCCGCGGCGACGTGTATCTCCTGCACAGTCCCGCGCTGCTGGCGGTGGCGATGAAGCTCGAGGCCGCCGACATCGACCTCGACACCGCCGCTGGCGCCGCGAAGATCGTGCGCAAGCACGTATCCAGGCTCGCCGACGAGCTGGTCGACTATCACGTCAAGCGTGTGCGCGACGGCGCCGTCGTCACCCCCGATCTCGGCGCCATGTTCCAGGCGCTGCGCCCCGGCGGCATCGAGGCCGTGCGCGTGCTGTTCGGCCACGAGATGGAGCGATCGCTGCGGGCCCTGCTCGCCTCCGGCAAGCTCGCCACGTTGCCGGCGAGCCGCAAGCGCAGGACTCGACCCAGGAAAGAAGCCATATGAACGACGACCGCCGCGAACGCCTCGATCACCTCCGTGGTGCCCTGCAGTTGCTCGGCGCCGGCATCGAGGCCGGCACCGACATCGTCGAGGACATGCACCGGACGATCGCCGCCGGACCGCTCGCTGCCCTCGACGCGGTCTCCAAGCGACAGATCAGCCGCGTGCACGACAGCGTGCGTCGCGGTGTGTATGCATGGATCCGCGGCGCGAGTCGGCTGGTGTTTCGCGTCGCCGACGTCGCGCTCGCCCACGCCGGCCCGGCCCTCGCCCCACCCGCGATCCCGGGCCCGCTCGTCGGCGTGCTGCACGGCATCCTCGGCGACGGTATGGACCGCGACGACAACCCGATGCGGATCGCCATGCACCTGCGTCACGAGGGCCGCCGCGTGCCGGTGACGGTCGATGGGCTGGCCGACGTGCTCCCTGAAAAGTACGAGCGACTGGTCGTGTTCGTGCACGGCCTCGCCTGCGACGAGTCCTCGTGGGGCCACGCGTCGGTCAAGGCGTGGGGTCGGCCCGATGTCAGCTACGCCTCGCTGCTGCGCGCGCAGGGCCTCGGGACCGTGCATGTGCGCTACAACAGCGGCCTGCGGATCGACGCCAACGGTCGGGCCCTGTCGGCGCTGCTCGGCGAGCTGCTGGCCACGCGCCCGGTGACGGACCTGATCCTGATCGGCCACAGCATGGGCGGCCTGGTCGTGCGCAGCGCCTGTCATCACGGACGTGGCCAGGCGTGGACGACCCACGTGCGCGACGTCGTGTGCATCGGTTCACCACACGGCGGCGCGCCGCTCGAGAAGGCCGGCGTCCTCGCCACCGCGCTGCTGCGTGCGATCCCCGTGACCGCCGCGATCGGTCGCGCCGCCGACCGCCGAAGCGCCGGCATCAAGGACCTCGGCGCCGGCACCATCGTCGCCGACCGCCCCACGGACGACCCCCTCTCCCACGCCCGCTACCACTTCATCGCCGGCAGCTATGGAAGCACCGCCCGCACACGCGCGCTCGGCTGGGCGTTCGGCGACGGCCTCGTGCGAGTCGCCAGCGCCCGCCATGACCACGATCAACGCGGCCCGCACCCGCGGGTCACCCGCGTGCACCTGGCCGGCCTGCATCACATGCATTTACTCAATCACCCCCGGGTGTTCGCACACCTGGAGGCGACGCTGCTGCGCTCACTGGTCTGACGACGGGGCTACCCTCCCGGCGAGCTGGGCCTTGAGGCGCTCGAGCAGCTCCGCGGGGGCGCGCACGGTCAGGCGCGTGCCGTCGTCCTCGTGCTTCTCGGCGAGCACCTGGCCGTGCTCGTGCAGGGCCGCGGTCACTGCATGTTGGTTGTACGGGACGAACAGCTCGGCCTCGGTCAGCGTCTTCGCCACGCCCTCGACGATGATCGTGCGCAGGCGCGCGACGTCCTCGTGGTCGAGCGCCGACAGCTGGATCGCGTCCGGGTACTCGGCGCGCAGGGCCTCGCGCTGCTCGGGGTCGACGCGGTCGATCTTGTTGAGGATCAGCAGCGAGGGCGAGGCGTCGGCCTCGATCTCGCGCAGCACCGTGCGCGTCACCTCGTACTCGTCGCGAAAGGTCGGGTCGCTCGCGTCGACCACGTAGAGCAGCAGCGAGGCGTCGCGGGCCTCGTCGAGGGTGCTGCGAAAGCTCGCCACGAGGTCGTGCGGGAGCTTCTGAATGAAGCCCACCGTGTCCGAGATCAGGATCTTCGGGTGGCTGTCGGGGTGCAACGCGCGCACGGTGGTGTCGAGCGTCGCGAACAGCTGGTCGGCCACCAGCACGTCGCTACCGGTCAATGCGCGCATCAGCGACGACTTGCCGGCGTTGGTGTAGCCGACGAGCGCGACCGATGGCGTCCCGTGGCGCGACGACCGGCGGGTGCCCTGGTCGCGCTGGATCGCCGCGAGCTCGTGGCGGATCTCCGCCATGCGGTCGCGGACCTTGCGGCGGTCGAGCGCGAGCGAGGTGTCGCCCGCGCCGCGACCCGCCTGACGCTCACTCGGGCCGCCGGCCTCACGCAGGCGCGGCGAGACGTACGCCAGGCGGGCCAGCTCGACCTGCAAGCGGGCCTCGCGGCTGCGGGCGTGGCGATGAAAGATCTCGACGATGACGCCCGTACGGTCGAGGACCGTCGTGCCGGTCGCCTTCTCGAGGTTGCGCACCTGGCCCGGCGTGATCTCGTGGTCGACGATCACGTGCCGCGGCCGCCGTGGCGCGCCCGGCTCGAGGTCCTCCTCGTCCTCGTCGGGCAGCTCGGGCGCCTCGTCCTCGACCTCGCCACGGCGCTGGCGGGCCTTGTCCTTCTTTTGCGGCGCCGACGATCCGACGACGCCGCGGCCACCGGTCAGCTCCGCCAGCTCGCGCAGCTTGCCCTCGCCGAGCACCGTCGACTTCGACAGCCCCTCGCGCTTCTGCGACAGGGTCGCCACGACATCGTAGCCGAGCGTATCCACCAGCCTTCCCAGCTCGATCAGGTCCGCGGCGTGCTGCTCGTCGGTCCGCTCCGGGGTCTGCACCGACACGAGGACGGCCGGGGGTCGTTTAATAGGCTCTGACATGGGGCGCCGACTGTAAGCCCTCGGCCGCCCGCGACAAGGGGGTCACTCGCGGAAGCGGACGTGGAAGTGGTTCACGTGGCCCCGCCAGTGGCGCACGACGCCCCGGGGCGCGTGGCGGCCCCGCGGGTACTGGAATACCGCCGCGAGCCGCTCGGGCGCCATCCCCTCGGCGATCGCGTGCTCGTACAACAGGCGCTGCAGGCCATAGTCGAGGAACACGTAGTGAGCATTGCCAGCCTCGAGGAAGGCCCGCAGCAGCGCCCACGTGCGCGCGACATCGAGGTTGTGGGCCGCGGCGTGACGAAAGCGCGGGTCTTCGGCCTCGTCGCCGCGCAGGACATAGCCGACGTCGACGTCGCGGCCGTTGCGGTGCGAGAGGTGCGGCGGGAACGCCCCGCCGCCGCGCCGGCTGAGGTCGCCGATGTGGATCTGCGGCCCGCCGCGGACCGTCTGGCGGTAGGCCCGGACCGCGTCCTGGATCGCGCGGACCGTGCGTGGTGTCCCGTACGCGTTGTCGGGCCGCTTGACCACGTAGTGGAGCCCGG
>JAYUXQ010000870.1:0-3541 GCA_043752905.1 Nannocystis sp.
GCGAAGGCCACGCCCTTGCCGGCCGCCTGCGACTCGAACATCTCCCACAGCTCCTCCAGCAGCTCCACGGCGGTGTGCGGGGTCGGGTGGAGGGACAGCGAGCCCGCGTCGATGCTGGCGATGTCTAGCAGGTCGCTGATGAGCCGGCTCATGCGGCTGATCGCGCGACGGATCGCCTCGACGGAGCGGCGCAGACGCGGCGTGCGCTCGTCGTCGCCGAGGGCCCGCGCGAACAGCTCGACCGAGGTGCTGATCGCGGCCAGCGGATTACGCAGGTCATGGCTGACGACCGCGAGCGTCTCCTCGCGCGCCCGCGTCGCCCGCCGGGCCGCCTCGAGCAGGCGCTCGGTGGTCACCGCGTGCTCCCGCTGGACGAGGATCGCCGCCTGTCGCGCGCGGGCCGTTGCGAGCTGGGTCCGAACCCGCGCCACGAGCTCGTTCGCGGCGAACGGCTTGACGAGATACGCGTCCGCGCCGCTCTCGAGCCCCTCGATCGTCGCCGCCTCGCCTGCGCGCGCAGACAGCAGCAGCACCGGGATCGCGGCGAGGACAGGGTCGGCGCGCAGGGCAGCGACGAGCTGCAGGCCGTCCATCTCGGGCATCATCACATCGCTTAGCACGAGGTCCGGCTGTCGCGCCCGGATCGCCGCCAGCGCCCGGACCCCGTCGGCCACCATCTCGACCGTCCAGTGCCTCGATAATATGCGCGCCAGGTAATTGCGCATATCTGCGTTGTCGTCGGCGACCAGGATATGACCCTCTTGCCCCGGGACCCCGGTCGGCGCCGGGGTCTCGGGGTCGTTCCACGGGTGCGACTCGGCGAGGAACGACGCGGGACCGATGCCGGTGGCGACGAGCGTCCGCGGCTCACTGGTGACGTGTCCCGGGTGCAGCTGCGCCGACCCGGACGGCAGGCGCACCGTGAGGGTGGTGCCGCGGCCGGGGGTGCTCGTCGCCTCGACTTCACCGCCGTGCATCGCCACCAGCTCGCGCACCAGGGCGAGGCCGATGCCGGTGCCCTCGTGGCTGCGTCCGCGGGCGCCCTCGACGCGATGAAAGCGCTCGAAGATCCGCGGCAGCTCGTCCGCGGGGATGCCGGTGCCGGTGTCGGCGACGGTCAACACGACGCGGTCCTCCTCGGATCTCAGCGTGACCCGGACCTCGCCCTGGAAGGTGAACTTGTATGCATTGGAGAGGAGATTGAGGACGATCTTCTCCCACATCGTCGGGTCGACGCGGGTCGGCTCCGGGAGCGGCGGACAGTCGACGATCAGCGCGAGACCGGCGCCCGCCAGCGTCGACTCGAAGCTGGCCGCGAGCTCCGCCGTGAGCCCGGCGAGGTCCGTCGGCACGAGGGTCGCGTGCGCCCGCCCGGCCTCGATCCGCGAGAGGTCCAGCAATGTATTGACGAGCTTTTGTAACCGCAACGCATTGCGCCGCACCAGCTCCTGACGCTCGCGCTGGGCCGGCGGCAGCGGCTCGGCGGTGTCGGCGAGGCCGTCCTCGACGGGGCCCATGATCAGCGTGAGCGGGGTGCGAAGCTCGTGGCTGACGTTGCTAAAGAACGCCGTCTTGGCGCGGTCGATCGCCGCGAGCGTCTCGGTGCGCTGCTTCTCCGCCACGAAGGCGCGCGCATTGCCGACGGCGGCGCCGATCTGATCGGCCACGAGCTGGAAGAACCCGCGGTAATCGTCATCCAGCATCCGGCGCGCGCTCACGCCCGCGACCAGCACGCCGAACGCCTCGCCCGCGCGCGGGATCGGCAGGACCAGCGCCATGCGGGGCGCCTCGAGCCAGGGGCCCGCCGACGGTCCGTCGCCGAGCAGCCGGAGGTCCGTCACGAGCTGCGCGACGCCGGTCGCCATGACCGCCATGACCTCCGCGACCGGCGCGGGCAAGCCCGGGCTCGCCGAGGGCTGCGTCTGCTCCCAGCCGGCCGTCGCCACCAGCTCGAGCTGCGCCTGCCCGGCCTCCGACGGCAGTTCCAGCGTGCGGTAGAGCAGCGCGAACGGGACATCGAGCGTGTTGCTCGCCAGCGCCTCGGCGGTGCTGTGCCAGGCATCTTCTTCTTGCTGGGCGGCCCCGGCCCGCGCGGCGAGGTCACGCAGCGTGCGGAGCCGACGCTCGCCGAGCACCCGCCGGGTCGTCTCGCTGACGGTGACGAGCACGCCGCCGACGCCACCGCTCTCGTCGCGGATCGGGCTGTACGAGAACGTGAAGTAGCACTCCTCGAGGTAGCCGTGGCGGTCCAGCGGCAGCATCCAGTCGTCCGCGCCGACGGCGGTGCCCTGCAGGACCCCCGTGAACATCGGGCCGATGACGTGCCAGCTCTCCGCGAAGGTGTCCCGGCCGAACCCGCCGAGCGCCGACGGGTGCTTGGTCGACCCGAGGATCGGCCGGTAGCCGTCGTTATAGAACTGCACGAAGTCCGGGCCCCAGGCGATGTACATCGGGAAGCGCGACTCGAGCAAGATGCTGACCGCCGTGCGCAGCGACTGCGGCCACGTCCCGGGCGCACCGAGCGGCGTCGTCGTCCAGTCCCGGGCTCGCATGAGCGCGCCCATTTCACCGCCACCGGCGAGCACGGCCGCCGACGCGGCCTCCCCGGAGCGCGCACCCGTCGTCGAATCGCTCGAACCCCGCGGACCCTCCGGCTTGACCATCGCCTGTGTTGCTAACACAAAGGGCCGCCGTTGGCCCAAATCCCCGGTATAGCGCGCCTGCGCGGCATGGCGACGGTTTCACCGGGGACGCTCCCAGCGGCGTCGGCGCGCGACGCATCGCCGGTCCGGCGTCTCGTGACGCGCTGCGGCTTTTATTGCAAACTGCGGCAGGAACATCGACCCGATGGGTGGGAGCAGCATGGGATCGGAAAGTCGTGACGAACAACGCCAGTGCGTGCTCCGTCGCTTCGGTGGACCCGAGGTCATCGAGGTCGAGCGTGTCGCGCTGCCGTCACCGGGTGAGGGTGAGGTTCGGGTGCGCGTCGAGGCGACGTCGGTCCAGTACACCGATACGATGATCCGCAAGGGCGTCTACCCGAACCTCAAGCACAAGCCGCCGGTCGTGCCCGGCTATGACTTCGTCGGCCGGATCGACGCGCTCGGCGAACATGCAGAGTCGTGGAAGATCGGCGATCGGGTCGCCGACCTGACGGTGATCGGCGCCAACGCGCGCTACGTCGTGCGACCGGCGAGCACCCTGGTGGCCGTGCCCGGCGGCCTCGATGCCGCGGAGGCCACGTCGCTCGTCCTGTCCTGGATGACCGCATATCAGGCGCTCAAGCGCCACGCCCGGGTCGCCCCCGGGGAGCGCGTGCTGTTGCTCGGCGGCAACGGGGCCGTCGGACAGGCGGGCATCGTGCTGGCGAAGCTGATGGGCGCCGAGGTCTACGCGACCGCGAGCGAGGCCCATCATGATCTCCTGCGCGAGCTCGGGGCCCACCCGTTGCCGCGCGACGACTGGCAGGCCGCGGTGCGCGAGCTCGGCGGCATGGACGTCATCCTCGATGGCGTCTGCGCCGACGGCTTTCGCGGGTCGT
>JAYUXQ010000871.1:0-8690 GCA_043752905.1 Nannocystis sp.
GTGTCCTCGGGGCAGCGCACGATCAGGGCGTTGCTCCGCTTGCGGACCTGCGGTGCGATCGTCTGCTCGACCTCGCGGATGAAGTCGAGGACGTTAAACTGCTCCTGCACGAGCTCCATGCGGCCAGCCTCGATCTTCGAGAGATCGAGGATGCCGCCGATGAGGCCGAGCAGGTGCTTGGCCGAGAGCACGACGTTCTTGAGGTCGGGCACGACCTCGAGAACGCGGGCCTCGTCGTCGTCGCGGGCCTCGTCCATGATCAGCTCGGTGTAGCCGATGATCGAGTTGAGCGGCGTGCGCAGCTCGTGGCTCATGTTGGCCAGGAACATGCTCTTGGCCCGGTTGGCCGCCTCGGCGGCGTCGCGGATGCGCTCGGCCTCGATGCGCGCGGTCTCGAGGCTGCGGTTGGCCAGCTCGAGCAGCTGGTTCGAGACGGCCAGGGCGCTGCGCGAGCGCTCGCTCTCCTGCAAGGCCTCGAGGATGCGGTTGTTGAGCGCGCGCACCATCAACCACTGCAACCAGAAGGCCATCGGCGGGGTGAACAGCTTGATGACGATGTCGCCGAGCTGGAGGTGCAGCGAGCCAGTGTCGTGCAGCGCGAGCCGGAGGAACACGCTGGCGGCATAGACGAGGCACACGCCGCCGACGTTGTATGCGCTCCAGCGGGCGGAGCGGGTGCGAAACGCGATGCCGGGCAGGAGGACGACGAGGCTGTAGGCGGCGACGCCGACGATAAGGGCCGAGTCTTCGCCGGAGCCGGTGACGATGACGGCGGCGGTGCCGAAGTAGGCGGTCATCAGCGCCGTGATCTCCGAGACGCGCAGCAGCGACGTGCGGGTCAGGGCGAGGGCGGCGAAGCAACCGGCGGCAGTGACGATGTACGCGAGGCCGTTGACGCGGTCCCACGAGTCGGGGCTCTCGACGGACATCAGCTGCAGCGATCCGATGATCGCCGCGGTCATGCCGGTGAAGAACATGACGCCCATGCGAACCTGACGGATCGTCTCGTCGCTCAGCGATGCAAACGCTGGCGCACGCGTACGCCCAGGAGCACCCTGGGACCCATCCGGCATGGCGATGGACACTGCACTGACTGTAGCGAAAGTTCCGGGACGGTGGATCACCGGGCGCTGCGGGCGTGGCGCATTTGCGCGCCGACGTATGTCCAGGTGCGAGGCCCGCGGCCGTCGGCCGGTGCGTGGCTTGCCGCGGCCGGCCGAGCGCTCCTGCGCGTCACCTGGCGAACGCGGCGCACGAGGGACCGCCGCGGTACGGCGAATACAAGGTCATGAGCGGTCCAGGCCGCAGATCTCGGCGAGCGGGCGACCTGTCCTTTGAGACCGTCGAAGCTGGGCGACGCGCCAGTAGGTATAGACGACGGGGATGAGCTCGAGGGTGAGGAAGGCGCTCGAGAGCAGGCCACCGATCATCGGCGCGGCGATCCGCTTCATGACGTCGGCGCCGCTGCCGGTGGCCCACAGCAGCGGAGTGAGGCCGATCAACATGGTGGAGACGGTCATCAACTTGGGACGCACCCGCAGGACAGTGCCCTCCATGTGCGCCCACACGATGTCGCTCCGGTCGCGGATCTTGCCGGCACGCAGTCGGCGCTCGAAAGCGTGATCGATGTAGACGATCATCACGACACCGGTCTGGGCGGCGAGACCCACCAGCGCGATGACGCCGACCCATACCGCCGTGGAGAGGCGATAGTCGAGCAGGTACAGCATCCAGGCGCTGCCGACCAGCGCGAAGGGGATCGACAGCAGGACGATCAGCACCTCGGTGAGGTTGCGAAATTGCATGTACAGCAGGAGCCCGACCAGCAGCAGGGCGAGCGGCACGAGCAGGCGCATGCGCGCCTCCATGCGCGCGAGCTCCTCGTACTGCCCGGTCCAGCGCAGGTACATCCCGGGGCCCAGGCCGAGCTCGCCGCGTTCTGTGGCGGCGTCGACGCGGGCGCGGGCCTCGTCGACGTAGCCGCCGAGGTCGCGCCACGGCTCGAGGTCGACGTAGACGTAGCCGACGAGCAGGCCAGCCTCGCTGCGCAACATCGGCGGGCCGTCGGCGAGGACGACGTCCGCGAGCTCGCCGAGCGGCACGGTGCGGGTGATCCCGGATGAACCGGCGGGGCCGGATGAACCAGGGAGTGGGACCGGCAGCTCGCGCAGGCGCTCGGGGCTCGAGCGGGCGTCCTCGACGAGTCGCACCTGCACGGAGAAGCGACGCCGGCCCTCGACGGTGGTGGTGATCGTCTCGCCGCCGACGGCGTCCTCGACGAGCGCGGTGAGGTCTTCCGGGCGCAGGCCGTGGCGGGCCAGCGCGTCGCGGCGAGGGATCACGTCGACGTAGACGCCGCCGAGGCTGCGCTCGTACAGGATGCTTCGCGTGCCGGGGACGGTGCGCAGGAGGTTCTCCAGCGCGAGCCCGGTGCGCTCGATCGCCTCGAGGTCGGCGCCGAACACCTTGACGCCGACGGGCGTGCGGACACCCGTGGTCAGCATGTCGATGCGCGCACGGATCGGCATGGTGTAGGCGCCGGTCCACCCGGGCAGCTGCAAGCTGGCGCCGAGCTTGGCGACCAGCTCGTCCCATGACTCCGGGCGCGTCTCGGGCCACAGGTACGAGAGGCCGAGCCAGCGCGGGGCCCAGCCGCTGTGCCAGCGCGGGGTCGCGACGGTCGGCCACTCGTCGGGCGGGCGCAGCATGACGACGGTCTCGACCATGCTCAGCGGCGCGGGGTCGGTGGGGGTCTCGGCGCGTCCGACCTTGCCGAACACGCGGCTGACCTCGGGGAAGGCGGCGAGGAGCGCGTCCTGGCGCGCGAGCTGCCGCTTGGCCTCCTCGATCGAGAGGCCGGGCAGGGTGGTCGGCATGTAGAGGATGTCGCCCTCGTTGAGGGCGGGCATGAACTCGCTGCCGAGGCGCATCGTGACGGGGATCGCCGAGAGCACGGCGAGGCCGCCGATCGCCAGGGTGGTGATCGGGCGGCGCAGGGCGACGTAGACGAAGGGCTCGTAGACGCGGCGGATCAGCCGCGAGATCGGGTGGTCCTGCTCCTTGCGGATCTTGCCGCGGATCAGCAGGTCGCGCAGGGCGGGGGCGAAGGTGACGCTGAGCAGCGCCGCGGCGAGCATGACGAAGGTCTTGGTGTAGGCGAGCGGCTTGAACAGGCGCCCGGCCTGGCCCTCGAGGCCGAACACGGGGATAAAGGCGACGGCGATGATCAGCAGTGAGAAGAAGATCGCGGGCGTGACCTCGCGGGCGGCCTCGGCGAGCAACTTTCGCCGGGCGGCGCCGGAGATGCCGGGCGGGGCGTGCTCGAGGCGCTTGTGACAGGCCTCGATCATGACGATCTCGGCGTCGACGGTGGCACCGACGGCGATGGCGATGCCGCCGAGGCTCATGATCGTGGCCGGGATCCCGAGCCAGGCCATGGGGATGAAGGCGAGCAGCACCGCGAGCGGGAGGCTGAGGATCGGCAGAAGCGCGCTGCGCAGGTGCAAGAGGAACAGGATGATGACGAGGGCGACGACGATGCCCTCCTCGATCAAGGCATGTCGCAGGGTGCCGACGGCGCGGTGGATCAGGGCGGAGCGATCGTAGGTCGGCACGACCTCGACGCCCGGCGGGAGACCGGCGGCCACGGTGGCGAGGCGCGCCTTGACCCGCTCGATGACGTCGAGCGCGTGGGTGTCGTAACGGGCGATGACGATCGCGCCGACGACCTCGCCCTGGCCGTCGAGCTCGGCGAGGCCGCGACGTAGCTCGGGGCCGGTGCGCACGGTCCCGAGGTCGCCGACAGTGACAGGCGTGCCGCCGGCGCCGGTCTTGACGACGAGCGCGGCGAGGTCGGTCTCGCCGCCGAGGTAACCACGGCCGCGGACGAAGGCCTCGCGCCCGCTCATCTCGAGCACGCGTCCGCCGACCTCGGCGTTGCCGCGACGCACGGCGTCGGCGACGTCGGCGGTGCCGATGCCGTGGGCGCGCAGGCGATCGGGGTCGAGCTGGACCTGGTACTGGCGCTCGTAGCCGCCGATGGCGGCGACCTGGGCGACGCCGGGGACGCTCTCGAGGGCGTAGCGCAGGCCGAAGTCCTGGAGGGCGCGCAGCTCGGCGAGGTCGTGCTTGCCGGTGCGGTCGACGAGCGCGTACTCGTAGATCCAGCCGATGCCGGTGGCGTCGGGGCCGAGGGTGGCGACGGCGTCCTCCGGCAAGCGCGTCTGGACCGCGCCGAGGTACTCCTGGACGCGACTGCGGGCCCAGTAGACGTCGACGTCCTCGGCGAACAGGACGTGCACGAAGGACATGCCGAACATCGAGTAGCCGCGTACGGCCTCGACGCGCGGCGCGGCGAGCAGGGCGCTCGAGAGCGGGTAGGTGACCTGGTCTTCCACGAGCGTCGGCGAGCGACCGCGCCACTCGGTGAACACGATCACCTGCGGGTCGGAGAGGTCGGGGATCGCGTCGAGCGGGACCTGGCGGACGCTGCGGACGGCCAGCAGCGCGAGCATGGCGTAGAGCAGGAGCACCATGCCGCGGTGGCGGGCGCACAGCTCGATCAGGTGGCCGATGACGCGGAGCATGATTCTTTAGTTCGAGATCATGGCGGCGCGCAGGCGGCTCTCGGCGTCGACCAAAAAGGTCGCGCCGGAGACGACGCGTTCGCCAGCGGTGACGCCCGCGGTGAGGTCGCACAGCTCGTCCCAGCACCGGCCGACGGTGACGACGCGGGGCTCGAGCTTGCCGTCGCCGTGGTCGAGGAACACGTGGTCGCCGCGGCCGGTGCCGACGATGGCGTCGCGCGGGACGGCGAGCACGTCGCGGGCGGGTAACGCGAACTCGACGATCGCGTACTCGCCGGCGCGCAGGTCGGGGTCGGTGATCGTCATGCGGGCGCGGAAGCTGCGGGCCTCGCGGTCGAGCTCGGGGTAGACGAGGTCGACGGTCAGCTCTCGACGAAACTCGGGGCGCGTCGGGATCGTCAGCGTGGCGCGGGTGCCGGCGGTGATCGCCTCGCCGCGGCCCGCGGGGACCTCGGCGATCACATACAGGGTGTCCCGGTCCCGGATCTCGTAGAGAGGGGTCTCGGGGCCGACGTAGGCGCCGAGCACGGCGCTGCGAGCGACGATGACGCCGCCGGCGGGGGCCGCGACGGCGACGGTGCGGGCTGGCTTGCCGCTGGCGATCACGCGGTCGATCGCGGCGGTGCTCATGCCGAGCAGCTCGAGCCGCTGGCGCGCCGCGCCGAGTGCGTTGCCCGCCTCGCCGCCGGACCAGCGCCGCGCGGCGAGCAGCTCGGCCTGGGCCTGATAGATCTCCGGGCTGTAGAGGTCGGCGAGGCGCTGGCCCTTGTGGACGCGCACGCCGGTCTCGGAGACGACGACTCGCTCGAGGAAGCCGGCCGCGCGCACGTGGACCTGCGCGGCGCCGGCCTCGGCCAGTTGTAGGCTCGCCGGGGCGCGCAAGGCCGGGGTGTGACGCATGGCGCGGACGTCCGCGGTGCGCACGCCGATGGCCTGCCGGCGGTCGAGCGAGAGGGTCATGGGGGCGGTGCCCGGCGGCGGGACCACGCGGGCGACGAGCTCGAGGTCCATCTTACAAAGGGCACATGTCCCCGGGGACAGGGACTGCTGCTCGGGGTGCATCGGGCAGCGATGGACCGGCGGGGCCTGGTCCGGCGGGAGCGGCTCGAGGTCCATCTTACAAATGGCACATGTCCCGGGGGACAGGGCCTGCTGGTCGGGGTGCATGGGGCAGCGGTGGACGGTCGGGGCGTCGGTCGCTGTCGCCTCGCCGGGGTCGTCGGTGCGGCTCGCGTCGATCGGCTCGAGGGCCATGTGGCAGATCGGGCACTCGCCCGGGTCGGGCGCGGTGATCTGCGGGTGCATCGGGCACTGGAAGCGCGGGGCGTGGGCGTGGGTCAGGTCGGCGTGGGCGTAGGACCACCAGGCGGCGCCCGCGACGACGGCGATCGCGGCGAGCAAGATCCAGCGGACCAGGGCCATCGCGCGCACGCCGGGAGGCGGGGCCTCCTCGCCCTCGAGCAGCGCGGGGCCGTGCTGATCGATCGGGCCGGCGATGTCGGTCTGCTCGGTCATCGGGTAACTCCGTGCGCGTGGGGGTCGGTCGGTAGCAATGGCGTGCGCGGGAGGGTGTCGCCGCTGGCGCGCTCGAGCTCGGCGAGGGCGTGGTCGAGGGCGGCCCTGGCGTCGATGATCTCGAGGGAAATTTCGACGTAGGCGCCCTCGGCGGCGAGCATGCCGAGCATGTCGGCGCGGCCGACCTCGTAGCCAGACAGCGCGACCTCGCGGGCGCGCACGCTCGCTGGCAGGGCCGCACCGCGCAGGGTCTGCCAGCGACGGGCGGCGGTTTGCGTGGCGGCGAGCGCCTCGGCGACCTCGCGGTCGATCTTCAGGGCGGCGTCGGCGAGCTCGTCGACGGCAGCGGCCGCGAATTCGGAGGCGGCGTCCCTGCGCTTTCGACCCTGTCCCGAGAGCCAGGGCAGCGAGACGTTCACCAGCAAGCCATAGCCGTTGTAGGGCATGACCCTGGTCGAGGGGAAGTAGGCGAGGCCGACGTCGGCTGCGGGCATGTTGGCCTCGCGGCGGGCGGCTTGCAGGTCCATGGCAGCGGCGTCACGCCGGGAGGTCGCGGCGCGTCGCTCGGGTCGCTCGTCGCGCGCGCGGGCGATGAGGTCGACGGCGTCGGCGGCGGCGGTCTCGACGGGCATCGGCACGGGGGGGCCGAGGGGAGCGTCGGGCGGGCGCGCGAGCAGGCTGTTGAGGCGGATCCTGGCGGCGTCGATCGTGGTCGCGTCGGTGGCGACCTCGGTGTGGGCGCGGGCGGCCTCGGTCTCGGCGCGGGCGATGTCGAGGAGGGTGCCGGAGACGGTCTGGCGCGCGCGGGCCAGCTCGAGCACGCGCTCGCTGACCTCCTGGTGCTCGACGTGGAGGACGTGGCGGGCGGTCACGGCGGCGTAGTCGATGAAGGCGTGGCGCACGGCGAGCGTGAGCGCCTGGGCCTGGATGTCGCGCTCGGCGGAGCCGGCCTCGGCCTCGTGACGGCGGGCGGCGGCGCGGCGGCGCAGGAGTCCGGCGGGCGCGATCGGCTGGCGCAGCGCGAGCATCACCATCGGCGACTCGTGGATCGCCCACGGACGCGCGAGCGGGACCTGCCAGATGTCGAGGCTCAGCATCGGACCCGCCGGCTTGCCCTCGGCCTCGGCGAGCAGAGACTGGCCGCGTACGCGGTGGGCCGCGGCGCGCAGACCCGGGTTGTGCGCGAGCGCGACGGCGACGGCGTGGTCGATCGTCAGCGGGCCGGCGAGGGCGCGCTCGGTGGCGGGGGACGGGCGGGTGCGGCTGTCTCTCGGGACAGGCGATGATGCGGGGTAGCTGTCTCTCGGGACAGGTGACGGCGCGGTGGAGCTGTCCCGAGAGACAGACGGTGCGGGCGCGCCGGCGGCCGCGTGTGGGGCGGTAGCGAGGGCGCACGCGAGGGCTCCGGCGGAGCTTGTGGCGAGCGAGGCGACCCGGGGCACGGAGCGGGTTTACGCAGGAAACGCGCCAGGCCGAAAATTGTGGCGAGTCCAGGGTTTTCCGGGTCGAGGGGGCGGCATCGGGGGATGATTGGCGAATATTCGCGAGCGGGATCTGGCAATAGTCGCGAGCGGTCGCGTCCTGCACGGGCTCGACGGCTCGTGGCCGCGACGCCGTGGGCCGCCGTGGGGGTTTAGGCGTCGGGGAAGCCGGGGGCGAGGGTGGCGAGCAGGCGCGGGATGTTCTTGACGCCCTGTCCTTCGAGCCAGGTGTCGGCGCCGGCGATCCAGTGCGCGGCGGCGACGGGGTCGCCGAGCTCGCCGCGGCGGCGGCGGGCGAGCGCGGCGTACAGGTGCATCGAGGCTGGTTCGCAGCCGGCCGTGGCCTCGGCGAGGTGGGCGAGCGCCGCAGGGTGGTCGCCGGACCTTGCGGCGACGCCGGCGCGCAGGAGCTGGGCCAGGGGGTCGCCCCAGCGGCTGCGCTCGCGCTCGATCGCGCGGGCGTCGGCGAGCACGCGGGCGGCCGGTGCCGGTCGCTGCGAGTCGGCGGCGAGCAGGCAGCGGCCGCGCAGGTGCAGGGCCTCGATGCGGATGAATTGGATCCGCAGCAACGTGCCGAGGTCGTTCCAGCGGTGCTCGAGGCGGGCGAGCGCGGCGGCTGCGTCGCCGCGGTAGAGGTCGATGTTGCAGCGGGCGTGCAGCTGCCAGTAGTGCTGGACCTGCACGCCGCGGGTCGAGTAGCGGCGCGCGGCGTCGTCGATGCCGGCCTGGGCGTCGGCGAGCGCGTCGCGGACGAGCCAGTGCAGGTGGGTCGGGCCGCCGCGCAGGCTCGCGGCCATGTACAAGTTGCCGCGGCGCTCGGCCTCTCGCAGCAGCGGCGTGACGCGGTCGCCGACGCTTTGCAGCTCGCCGAGGTAGACCTGGGCCTGGAGGCCGAACAGCTGGGCGTTGATGCGGTCCCAGGCGCTGCCGGGGCAGGTGCGGAGGATCTGGTCGGCGGTGGCGCAGGCGTCGGCGGCCTCGCGGAAGCGGCCGCCGAGGTAGGCGGCGATGCCCGCGGTCATCGCCACGGTGCCGCGCGCCTGCGGCTGATCGAGGCGCTCGGCGAGGGTGCGGGCGGTGTGCAGCAGACGCGTGGTGCGGCGCAGGC